>JARFQM010000098.1 GCA_029287755.1 Desulfofustis sp.
CGGTATGGATGGTCTTGAGCGGCGAATCGATGATGGTCAGGATAATATCGATATCGTGAATCATCAGATCAAGCACGACATCGACATCGACACCTCGCCGCTTGAACGAGGAAATTCTATCACTCTCAATGAATACGGGAGTGGTGAGAAAGGGCTTCATGGCCAGGACGGCGGGATTGAAGCGTTCCAGATGACCAACCTGGAGAATCAGGTCGTTGTTTTCCGCCAGGCCGATGAGTTCATCCGCTTCCTTCAGGGTGACGGTCATCGGTTTTTCGAGCAGCACATCGACTCCGGCCCGTAAGGCATCCGCTGCGACCTGGTGGTGAATGCTGGTAGGGACGGCGATGGAAACCGCGTCAACGTGGTCGAGCAGTTCATGGTAATCACTGAATTGACGGCAGCTGCATTCACCTGCTATGTGGCCGGCCCGGTCAGGATCGGCGTCGGCCACACCGACCAGTTCGACATCTTCGAGGGACTGGTATTTCTGGGCATGAAAACGGCCCAGATAGCCCACTCCGATCACTCCTGCCTTGATTTTTTCCATAGGACCGCTTGAGCTGAGGCCGCCTAGAGACCGAGATAGGCCTTCTGCACATCCTTGTTTGACAACAGGCTGTCCGCGTTTCCGGTGATGGTAATCTTGCCGTTCTCGATCACGTAGCCGCGGTCGGCTATCTGCAATGCCTGATTGGCATTCTGTTCGACCAGAAAAATGGTGACATTGTTTTCCAGGTTGATTTTTTTAATAATCTCAAAAATCTGTTTGATAATCAACGGGGCGAGTCCCATGGACGGTTCGTCGAGCAGGAGCAGTTGAGGTTTGGCCATGAGCGCTCGTGACACGGCAAGCATCTGCTGTTCACCGCCGCTCAAGGTGCCGCCGTCCTGATTTCTGCGTTCTTCCAGAATGGGAAACAGCGAGTAGACATAGTCGAGATCCTGCTTGATCTGCTGGGTATCATTGCGCATGAAGGCGCCCATGTCGAGATTTTCCTGCACCGTGAGCTCCGGGAAAATATGTCTTCCTTCGGGCACCTGACAGATACCGCGTTTGACTATTTCATCGGTCCCCAGCCTGTGAATCTCTTCGTCGTTGAGCAGAATTCTGCCCGACCGGCAGCCGACAATTCCAGAGATAGTCAGCAGTGTGGTGCTCTTTCCGGCACCGTTGGCGCCGATCAGGGTAATAATCTCACCTTGATTGACCTCCAAACTGATTCCTTTGACCGCAAGAATATTCCCGTAGCCGGATTGCACGTTTTCGAGCTTAAGCATCTACTTCTTCACCAAGATAGGCTTTAATGACGGCAGGGTTGTTGCGGATTTCTTCCGGTGTACCCTGGGCGATTTTCTTGCCGTAGTCCATGACGAAAATTCTTTCGGACAGGCTCATGACCAGTTTCATATCGTGTTCGATAAGCAAAATCGATTGCCCCTCAGAGGCTATCTCCTGGATCAGGTTGACCAGTTCTATCGTCTCCTGCGGATTCATACCGGCAGCCGGCTCATCGAGCAGCAGCAGAACCGGCTCGGTGGCCAGGGCCCGGGCGATCTCGAGACGGCGCTGGGCTCCGTAGGGAAGATTTTTGGCTATTTCATTTTCGTATCGTTGCAGACCAATTTTGATGAGAATTTCATGGCTTATCTGGATAATCTCATCCTCTTCCTGCATTGTTTTTTTATCGCGCAGCAGGGCGCCAAGAATAAAGGATTTGGTGCGGCAGTGACGCCCGATCATCACATTTTCAAGCACGGTCATCTGCGAAAAGAGACGGATATTCTGAAAAGTCCTGGCCAGACCCTGTTCGGTCACCTGATTTGGTTTCATGCCAAGCAGGCTGATCTGTCTATTCTTCTTTTTGTGAAAAAGATCAATTGTGCCTTTGGTGGGTTTGTAGATCCCGGTAACACAGTTGAAAAACGTGGTCTTGCCTGCACCGTTTGGACCGATGAGGGCGACAATCTCACCTTCGCTGACATCGAGATCGAGGTTGTTGAGTGCCCGGATCCCGCCAAAATCCATGGTCAGGCCTGTAACTTGTAGAATTGGCTGGTGCATATCAAGAGACCTCGCCATCTGTCTGTTTCTTGTCCTTGTACGTATAGGTTCTCCGGATACTGCCAATGATGCCCTGGGGCCTGAAGACCATCATACAGACAAGGATGGCACCGAAGGCGAGCATTCTATACTCCGAGAGGGCGCGCAGATACTCAGGAAGCAAAATCAGGATGAAGGCGCCGATTATTACCCCGATGATGGAGCCCATGCCCCCGAGGACGACAATGGAAAGAATAATGGCAGATTCGATGAAGGTGAAGCTCCGCGGACTGATAAAGGTGGTTTTGGCGGCAAAGATGACACCGACGATGCCGGCCCAGAAGGCGCCGAGGGAGAAGGCCACCAGTTTGGTTTTCATCTTATCGATACCCATCGCCTGGCAGGCGATTTCGTCTTCCCGCAAGGCAATCCAGGCCCTGCCCAATCTGGAGTCCTGGAGGCGGTTGACGAAGAAAATGGTGAACATCACGAAGAGGAGCATCAGGTAATAGGTGTAGATCAGCGCGGTATCAAGGGACATGTCGATACCGAAAAAGCTGGGCCTGGGAATATTGGAGACACCGCTGGGCCCCTGGGAAAACTCACCCCAGTTCTCCATCACCAGCCTGATAATTTCTCCAAAACCGAGGGTGACAATGGCCAGATAGTCACCCCTGAGCCTGAGAACGGGGATACCCAGCAAAATGCCAAAGGCGGCAGCCAGCAGGCCGCCGATAGGGAGGGCAACCCAGAACCCCAGGCCGAAGAAATGGTAGAGCAGCGCGTAGGTATAGGCGCCGACAGCATAAAATGCCACATAGCCAAGATCCAGCAGGCCGGCAAGCCCGACCACGATATTTAATCCCAGGCCAAGAACCACGTACATAAGCGCAGTAGTCATGATACTGGTCTGGTAGGTTGAAAAGAAGTGGGGGAAAAGAACCGCCACGGCCAGGAGTGAACCCAAAATGATATTGCGGTATCGGGGATCCGCCAGCCCCAGGTGTATAAATGAACGGCCCGTCGTGTCCTTCTTGTCGTCGTCCCCGTTATCGTCGGATTTCATCTCTTTGCGCTGCAGCATGTAGCGAAACACAAAAGAGAGCAGAAAACTGCCAATGGCCACGTAGACCATGTTCATCCAGCGCCATTGCACGGTCTTTTCAATGGAATCAACCCTGATAACCATGAGCGGAAAAGTCAAAAAGACGAACCATATGGATACCAGCAACGAACGCTTTAATTCTTGTAGGTTAAACATATCGGTATCACACTTTCTGTGTATCCACCTTGCCGAGAAGACCGGAAGGCTTGAATATCAGGATCAGGACCAGTAAGGAAAATGCAAAAACGTCTTCATAATCGCTCGATATATACCCCGTAGCAAAACTCTCCGTAAGTCCCAGCACAACACTTCCCAGTACCGCTCCCGGGATGGATCCGATACCGCCCAGGACTGCGGCCGTAAACGCCTTGATGCCGGCGATGAAACCTATATAGAAATTTATTTGACCAATGTGGGACGCAACCAGCATGCCGCCAATGGCAGCGAGCGAAGAGCCGATGATAAAGGTGACTGAGATGATCCGGTTCACATTGATGCCCACCAGCATCGCCATGGTCCGGTCCTGCGATGTGGCTCGCATGGCTTTGCCTATTCTCGTGTATTTAATAAGAATGGTAAGGAAGATCATCACCACCGTGGTTACCACCAGGATCACCATGTCCGACGATCCCACGATATGGGCGATGGGCTCCATAAACTCGAAGTCGGGTATCAATTGCGGGAAGGGTAAAAAGTCCGAAGTCTGGGCCAGCAGCACGTAATTCTGCAGAAACATCGACATGCCGATGGCGCTGATCAAGGCAGACAGCCTGGGCGCGTGCCGGAGCGGCTTATAGGCAATTTTTTCAATGGTATACCCATAGGAAGCAGACCAGATGACCGCGGCAAGGCCGGCCAGCACGATGATGGCGAGAGCGGGAAATCCCAGGATGGTCAGAATCGTGGCAATGATAAAAGAGGTAAAGGCACCGATCATGTAAATTTCGCCGTGGGCAAAATTTATCAGACCGATAATTCCGTAGTCCATCGTATAGCCCAAAGCTATGAGCGCATAAATTGCTCCGCGCGACAGGCCGCTGAAGAGGAG
>JARFQM010000111.1 GCA_029287755.1 Desulfofustis sp.
CTCTATCTCACCATTCAGCGGTTCACTTCCTCCACTGCCCGGCCAGATCTTGTCATCAGCATATACCGAGGTTCCACTGTATGTTGATGCAGCGCCCTGAGCAGGGATCGCTTCCCCGCCACCTTCAGCAAATACTTCTTCGACCAGTTCAGTTTCTTTTACTGTTGTATCATCCGTGGCTTGCTCAACTTCCCCTGGGGCGGCCATGGTCCCGGCAGCAGCTGCCGGTGTTGCGGGCATCTTCTCCGGGGGCTGGTCAGCGCTCATCTGATCCGGCGGCAGCACGGGATTGCCCTCGACAAACTCGCCTTCGAACACTCGTCCATCGCCGTAGACCATCTTTCCCCTGCCATGCAGTTGCCCGTCCACAAATTCCCCCGTGTACACAGAACCGTCGGCAAACTCGTAGCGTCCCCTGCCGTGCATCAGTCCGGCAATAAACTGCCCGTCATACACACTGCCGTCCTGAAAGGTCATGTTCCCCGGCCCTTCAGCCAGACCACCGACATACTCGCCGACATACACGGAACCGTTCGCGTAATGCATTTCCCCACTACCGTGGAACAGGCCGTTCTTGAAATCGCCCGAATAATACCCGCCGGCCTCGTAGGTTAATGTCCCGGAACCGGAGTAGAGATTGTCCTTGAATTCTCCCTCATAGGTATCACCCGAGGTCAACTCCAGTGTACCGAACCCATTCCTGGCATCATTTCTCAGCTCTCCACGGTAGAGTGATCCATCGGGATAAGATCTGGTGCCCTCCCCCTCGGGCCTGCCATTGCTGAACATTCCCTCGTACCAGCTGCCGTCTGCATAAACAAGACGGCCTTCGCCATCGATCAGGTTATTGTGGAATTCCCCCTTGTACTCCCGACCGTCGGGATACAACAGGACCCCTTTGCCGTGATATCTGCCGAGCCTGAAGTCTCCGCGGTATTTCATCCCATCCGCGGCGATCAGATATCCCTGACCGTCGATGATCCCATCCTTGAATTCACCCGTGTAGTGACGGCCATCCCTGGCCTTCAATTCTCCGCTTCCGGACATGACACCATTTATAAACGAGCCGCGATACACGGTTCCATCGGGATACGTCAATGTTCCTGTACCGTGAGCCTTACCCCGAACAAAAGGTCCCTCATATTTCTTACCGTCCTTGGCCACATACACGCCTGTCCCCTCTATGCAGTCACCTTCAATGCATGAAGCCCAGGAAATCTGGGCCAGGAGCAGACTTGCCGCCGCCATTAGAGCTGCGGATCTGATCACTCTGAGCATAAAGTCTCCCACCCTGTCATATGCTGATTAACCTAAAACGTGTGCTGGTAAATATCTTTAAGCACGCGACCAATGATCGCGATGCCTCTGCCAACCGTCTCGTCATCCTGGGAATAGGTCAACCTGACACATTCACTGCTATGTTGCCAGTCTTGATTCAATCCCGGAAAGAAATAATGCCCCGAGACCACCAGAACCCCATTTTCTTTGAGACGCTGATAGAGTTCTCCACTGGAGATCGGTAAATTTTCAAACCACAGCCACAAAAACATGGAGCCTTCGGGAGTATGCACCCGATAAGGTATTCCTTCAAGCTCACGATGTACAGACTCCAGGGCTCTCATGCATTTATCCTGGTAAAAAGGCCTGATCATCTTGGCACCGATTTCAAGAATCTCACCGCTGCTCACCAGTTTTTCCATAAGCACCGGACCGAAACTGCTTGGCGCCAGAGATATAATGGCATTGATCGCCGAAATCGCCCTGATGATATCCTCCCGGGCGATGATGATTCCGGTTCGCACCGCCGGAAGACCAAGCTTGGAAAGGCTGAGGCATTTTATCACATTTTCGTCCCACAACGGTGTTGCGTGGGTGAAAATAATCGATGGAAAAGGTACGCCGTAGGCATTGTCCAAAATGAGGGGTATTCCGTGCTGGCGGGAAAGCTCAAGTAAGCCTTCTATCTCCTCATCGGTGATCACGTTTCCCGTCGGGTTGGTGGGTCGGGAAACGCAGATGGCGCCAGTCTCCTGGCCAATATCGAGGTTATCAAAATCGACCCGATATTTGAACATTTGTCCATCCAGGAGATCGATTTTAGGTTTGTTGGAAATAAAAAGATCCTCTTCGAGTCCCTGATCGGTGTAGCCAATGTATTCTGGAGTGAGCGGCAGTCTGATTCGTTTACTGTCACCGTTCTCGAAGGTCCCGCCAAACATGTTGAAGAGGATGAAAAAACCGGTTTGACTGCCGTTGGTCAAACAGATGTTTTCGGGTCCGACATCCCAGCCGTATTCATTTTTCAACAGTGCGGCACAATGATTGATGAACCCCAGATTTCCCTGAGGAGGATCGTAAATACCGGCCAGATCACGAATGGACGGGTCACACTCGGCTAGTTCTCTGAGACGCTGCTTCACCAGCTGTTGAAACTCAGGCAGATGGCCGGGATTTCCGCCCCCCATCATGATCATTTCATCATCCCCGGCGAGGGCCCTTCCCAAATCGTCCATCAGGGAAATGATGCCCGCACCGCTGGTGAATTTCTGGCCGAATCTACTTAATTTCATAGCGTTCTTCTCAAATCATTGAGGCTTGACCTTACCGCGAGCGACCAGATAGTCAACTGTTTTGACGAGCACATAGATCACTGCCAGAGAAAAAAATAATCTTCCCCAGAAAATACCGCCCAGCTTTGCCCCCAGGGCCATCATCACCAGGGTGTCTTCAATGAGCCCATGGCTCAGAGACATCAGAGCCAGTGAATTGAATACTTCGCGCGACTCCATGTTTCCTTTGGTGGTTTCCTTGATAATCAGGGCTCCGCCATAAGCGATGCCAAGAATCATACCGACCACCGTCATCGGTGCGGCCCGATGGGTCATGCCGAACAGGGGCAGCAATGGCTTGAGCAACAATTCCAGCAATCGGATGAAACCGACAGCCTGCAAAATTCGCATGGCCAGCAGAACCAGGAAAATAACTCCACAGATGAGTACGATATTGGTTGCCAGCCCCATACACCATTGCAGCAGTGACTCTTCCTTGGGCGTTGCCTTAAACAGCATGACAGCCGGTTCCTGCCAGAGCTGCAGCCTGGTGCAGACCTGGTTGAGCAGGATTCCATACGCAAGGGCGCCGCCAAGTCGCAGCATACCCAGCGGCAAGACGCCTCCACCCGCCTTTTTAGTGATACTCAGTTCTACAGGCAGGGAATGGGCGATGAGCATTACCGAACAGAGTATGGTCATGTCGGCGCCACTCAGCTGCAGCGAAGGGCCAAGTGCGGCATAGACGCCGATGCCGCCATACGGGGTGGTGAGAATTGCGGTGGCCCAGACCAACCCAAGTTCTCCGGGTAGCCCCATGAGCCCCATCAGCGGGTCAAGAACTACACCGATAAAATAAACGAGCCCGAGTTCTTCGAGTATCTTGGTGGCAATGATAGCCGGGATCGTGACCTTGAGGAGTTCGACGCTGGTATGCAGGCTGTCCTTGGCAAGATCCTTGAAAAAATTGCCTGCGCCTCCACGGTCAAAAGAAAATTTCATGTCAGGAAAAGCCACCAGGATCGGGTTTTAACTCGCACTTGGCTGACGCTTGGGATAGTCAAACAGAAGCAGACTCCCCCCGCCGCTCATGACCGTCCGCCAGGATGGTTGGTCGAAGGAGATCAGTACGATACCGCAGGTGGGAACATTGACGAGGGACTCGCCGCTGAGCATTTCGGCGCACTCGGTCAATCCATGATTATGGCCAACCAGTGCCAGTACCTGAATTTCATCAGGGGTTTTTTTCAAGACCTGAAGAAATCCTTCCGGGGAAAAGGTGTAGAGATCTTCATCAAGCACGATCTCCTTTTTTATGAAACCAAGGGCACCACCGATACCTCGGGCGGTTCTGCGAGCCCGTTTTGCCGGACTGGAAACGATCAGCTCAGGTTTTGGTTCATAGGTCGCCATCCGCTGCCCCATGACTGGAAGATCGCGCTTGCCGCGTTTGTTCAGCGGACGGTCGAAATCACTAAGGCTGGGATCGGACCAGCTCGACTTCGCATGCCTTATCAGGTAGAGATATTTCATCGCTCGAGTCTTCTCTCTTTGATTTCCTGCCAGAGCAACTCATAAGCCTGAGCGGCCACTGATTTGCGAGGAGTCGATCCCACCGGTCGACGGTACATGCCCATCTTCTCAATCTCCGCCATAAAAGGCACATAGCTCTGCATGAAAATCGGATAAGAACGATATTTGCTCATGATCGAGCTATGCATCAGTTTCCTCCGCTCGACCATGGAAAAGAAGGCGAGTATCTTGTTCTTTTTAACATCCACTTTTTTACAGAGCTTCAGTAGTTGCTCCAATGCCAGCAGCGACAGGGTTGTCGGCACCACGGGCACGACCACGCAGTCGGCCGCGGTGATGATGTTTTCAGACACCACCGTCACGTTCGGTGGACCTGTCTCTTATACACATCTCCGAGCCCACGAGACTTAATAGCACATCTCG
>JARFQM010000184.1 GCA_029287755.1 Desulfofustis sp.
ACCTGATCGTCCTCCAGATGGAGCTCACCGTTTCCACCACTTGTGCTGAAGGGTCATATTCGATTATGGTCTCTCCCTTGACCATCGCCCTGGTAAAAGCCGGATCGAAGGGTATCCGGCCCACTGTCATCAGCTTTCGTCTTTTGGTCTCGTCCTCGATAACCGAACTCATTTCTTCATTGAGGTCATACTTGTTGATGCAGGCCATGGCTGGAATCTTGAAATGGCGGGCCAACTCGGCCACCCGCTGCATATCGTGCAGTCCCGAGACGCTCGGCTCGACCACGATGAGCAGTGCCGTCGCCCCGGTTATCGAAGCAATCACCGGACAGCCGATGCCGGGAGGGCCATCGGTGACAATCAGTTCCAGCCCGCTCTGCTCGGCAAGAAACTGGGCCTGTTTCCTGATCAGACTGACGAGCTTGCCGGAATTTTCCTCGCCAACTCCAAGCCGGGCATGGACCAGGGGGCCAAAACGGGTCGTTGAGCTGAACCACTCACCACACTTTCTCGGTTGAAAATCGACTGCCTCTTCTGGACAAAAAGCGCGGCAGACCCCGCAGCCTTCACATTCCATGGGATCGATCACGAAATCGTCGCTGATCGCCGCAAAGCGGCACAACTCAGTGCACAGGCCGCAGCCGCTGCAGTCCTCGGCTATAATGGCCGCTTTACTGCCGCCGATGAAATTGTGCGTCTCCACGATCCTCGGAGCGAGCAACAGATGCAGATCGGCAGCATCGACATCGGTGTCGCAGAGCAGATGATTTTCCGCCAGCGCAGCGAAGGCCGCCGTCAAACTCGTCTTACCGGTTCCCCCCTTACCGCTTATCACCACCAATTCCTTCATTGGCTGACCTCCCCCAGCGCAGCTGTTTCCGTAATGCTGTCAAACAGGCGGCAGAACCTGATCCGCCACTCCGGCGATTGATCCACCAGCAGGCCACCCTGCGAGTAGATTTCGGCAATGGTTCTGGAAAAGGGGATCTCCATCAATATCGGCAGCCCTTCCTTTCTGGCATAGCGATAGACGTCCTCATTGCCTATATCAGCACGGTTGATTACCAGTCCGCAGGCAATGGACAGCTTTTTGACCGCCTCTACGGTGAGCACCAGATCGTGCAGGCCAAAGGGCGTGGGCTCGGTAACCAGGAGCACGAAATCACTGACTTTCATGGCGTTGATGGCGGGGCAGGAGGTACCCGGCGGGGCATCGATGATGACCAGATCAGCGGGCTCGATGATCGACTGAACTCTGCTGATCAGCGGCGGGCTCATTGCTTCGCCGACACGGAGTCGGCCATAGCTCAAGGTGATGTGGTTCCAGGTCCCCGTTTCAATTGTTCCCAGCTCGCGGTGCCCATCCTTCACCGCCTGTTCGGGACAGATCATCTGGCAGCCCTCACAGCTGTGGCAGAGTTCGGGGAAGACCAGCACCTTTTCACCGATCACGGCCAGGGCATTGAACTCGCACAGATCTGCACATTTCCTGCAGCCGTTGCAGCGTGTCTCATCGATTACCGGCACGAAGGTCGATTCCGTCCTCGAGACCAACTCCCCGGGTTTGATGAACAGGTGGACGTTGGGCTCCTCGACATCGCAGTCGAGCAGTTTCAACGGCCTTTTGAGGCTGGCGGCCAGATTGATGGAGACGGTTGTCTTGCCGGTACCGCCTTTGCCGCTTGCGACACTGATGATCATGATCTGTCTCTCCAGGTGTTCTTAAAAATTCAGCAGATTTTCGCGAGCTGGTCACTTATCTCTCGGGCCTCTTTCCGTCCGGGGTGCAGCGGCAGTTGCATGAACACCCCGTACCCCTCGGTAGCTTCGTGGAACTCGCCGGGATAAAGCGAAGAGACCAGAGCGCAGTTGATAAACGGGTTGCTGCGCAGCAGTTCGCGGACGAACTCGAGCCCGGCCCCACCCTCAATTTCCTCGTCGGCAATCACCGCATCGATTCTCCCTGTGGCGACTGCCTCGTAGACCTGCCCGGGCAGACTGCAGTGGACAACGCGATGGTGTTCATCTTCAGCGAGCGCCTTGCCCAGCTCGGAGAACACATCTTTATTCTTGCTTATCAGCAGTAGGTTGAGCTTTTTCATGAGTTATAGGTAGTTGGTTGTTTGTTCCCAGCAATTGATCGCCCCCCCGCCGGCGCAGCTCTGAGTCAGGGAGGGTCTGGGCGTTCTTTTTCCAGGGGCTATCGGGCAGTGCGGAGCCGCCCGCTTTCACCGAAAGACTTCGCACGGCCCTGTCGGCCAGGTGGGCGAACTGTTGAAACAGGGCCGTGAGCGACGACGCCAGCGGCCGTAAAGATGGTGGGCGCACGTGGCTTCGGTATTCACAGGTGCCGTCTGTTCCCCTGCCGGATTTTTGGTGTGTGCAGTGGGGTCCCCGGCTCTGATTCTGCAGTTTGGCTCTGTTTCCTTTGCCCTTCATAATTCGCTGCTCTCCTCCTCCGGCGCCGCAGCGCCGGCGGTTGGCGGGTTCATGGTAATCGGCTGACAACCGGGCATCCTGAACGACCCCAGGGACCTGCCTGCGGCAAAGGCTTCAAGAAAACGCTCGGCATTGCCGCCCACAAAAGAAAACAAGGTGATGCCCGACTGTTGGATAATCTGGGCGGGACGCTCTGAAATTGCGCCGCAGATCAGCGTATCTATCTTTTTTTCGACGACCATCCGGGCCAGCCCCGAAGCCACCAGTCGGGGCAGAAATTGGCGCTGCTGAGCGACGATTTTTCCGTCCTCTATATCTGCCAGCAGTATGGTCTGAGCCGAGTCGAATACCGGCGAAATTCGATTTCCCCACACGGTCATTGCCACTTTCATAAGCTCTTGTCCTCGATCTTGGCCTTGATCTCCCATTCAGTAATCAAGCTGCAAGGGCAATGCCATTTATGTGCATATGGACAAAAATAAAATAATGAGATGTTATAACAGTATATTACACGCTAAAACTCAGGGGGTAAGCAGAAGAAGAGTCGCAGGGAGAGTCGCTTAAGTGCGACCCTTCGCGGAGGCGAGAGTCGCAATATTGCGACTGTGGGTGCAGTCCCCAAACGCTGGCTTGTGTCGACTGCACAACCGGAGATTTCATCCCAGCCATAATCCCGTCGAGGAAAATTTCGGCCGCCCCAAAGAGAGTGGACGACAGGATCGTTTCCGGAGGGGAACCGCTCAGCAAGGGCGGCGGCGGCCGTCAATCGCGGGCAGGGAGATATCGAACTTTTTGATTTTTCGAAACAGAGTACTTTTATGAATACCCAGGGCGGCAGCCGCGGCCGATCTATTATAGCCGGCGTCAGCGAGCGCCTTGCGGATCATCTCCTTTTCGCGGGTCGCGGTCAGCGCACGATAATCCGTATGGTCGTTCCGCACCGGGCTCCCGCCCGACGGGTGCCAGAGTGAAGCCGGCAGGTGATCTACTTGTATCTCGCCGTTGCGGCAGAGTACAAAGGCATGCTCGATGATGTTTTCAAGCTCCCTGATATTTCCGGGGTAGTGGTGCGCGGCGAGCAAATCGGCGGCTTCCCGACTCACACCGGTAACCAGCCTTCCTCGACGCCTGTTCATCTTGGCGATAAAGCGGGCGGTCAGCAGGGGGATGTCCTCGCACCGTTCCCTTAACGGCGGGAGTGGCAGGGTGATAATATTGATCCGGTAGAAGAGGTCCCGGCGAAACTCGCGCCGTTCGACCATTTCCTGCAAATTTCTATTGGTGGCGGTGATGATCCGGGCATTGGTCCTGACCGGGCTGGTGCTCCCCAGCGGGGTATACTCGCCTTCCTCGAGGACGCGGAGCAGTTTTACCTGAAAGGCCAGGCTGGTATCGCCTATTTCATCAAGCAGAATGGTGCCGTCGCCGGCGGCGCCGAACAGGCCCTGCCGGTCGCTGCGGGCATCGGTAAAGGCGCCTGCCTTGCAGCCGAAGAGTTCAGATTCAAGCAGACTGTCGGGCAGTGCCCCGCAATTAATCGTGATAAACGGCCGATCACGGCGCGGCGAGTGATTGTGAATGGCACGGGCCATCAGCTCTTTGCCGGTGCCGGTCTCACCGGTGATCAGCACCGAACTGTCGCTCTCTCCGATTTGATCAACGATTTCAAATATTTTTTGCATTTTCGCTGAGCGGCTGACCATCTCATCGATCCCGGCGGTGCCGCTCAGGTCGCGCCGCAGTTCTTCAACCAGGCTGTGGTCCCTGAAAATTTCAACGCCGCCGAGCACATCTCCCTTATCGTCGACGAGCAGAGAGGTGGAGACGCTGATTGGGATTAATTGTTTTTCACTGTTGATAATCGAGGTCGAGGAACTGACAAACGACTTTCCATCATTCATGGTTCGCTTCAATGCGCAGTCGCCCTCGCACATGTTCGACCGGAACACTTCCCAGCAGTAGCGGCCCAGCGCATCATCCCTGGCCACACCGGTGATCTGCTCGGCCGCCCTGTTAAACGATGTGATACGCCAGTGATGATCGACGGTAAATACCCCATCAGATATGCTCTCGAGGATCACCGTGGTGAGACCGCTTTGAGGTGGATGTTTTTCGTTCATATGCACATTATAATTATTTCTGCGAGTAGCGCACTATTTTTTTACACCGTGAGCCTTTTGCAAAACTAAGATTTTCGTTCAAAATCAAACCATGCGAGAAATTTTACCACAGGCATATGATTGATATTCCGAGAATAAAATTTTGAGCATAAGGCAGAGTGTGGGCGCAGAGATCGTTTTGCAAATGGCTCCAGGGTCAGGAATTAAGAGGCTGCAGAGAGAGTCGTTTGAGCAGTGGACCAATCAGTGTACCAGGCTGTCCAGATCGAGGTAGCCCGGATCCATCCTGCCGATTCCGAACACCCCGGCGAGATAGCACAGCCAGTCATCGCTGGTGCTGATACCGGGGTGGGTGACGAGATAGCTTTTCACCAGGGCCCGCTGTTTTGCCTCACTCTGCACATACCAGTACTGCATCACCTGCAGCTTGGTCATCCAATCCATAATGTTCCCCCTTATCGTTCTTTCGAAAGAATTATGACCACAGGATCTGACAAAAATCTTACAGCCACCGGATCGGTCTTCCATCGCCTCCACCGCCGACCCAGAGATTCACTTCTTCGACAAATAATTTTCCACTTTTTTCAATTGCATAGCTCGAATTCACACGCATTGCCTAACATTTTTCAGGTCACCCACTTGATTTTCTATCGGCGGTAATTACTATCACTCTGTAGTACATTGGTAGTTCATACGATGTGCTCCCGATGGGGTGATGTAGACCGCAAACTGCATCACCCTTTCTTTTTTCCCTTGCTCAGATCACCCTGCTGTGCCCCAATAATTGCTGCCCGGCCGCTGCCAAACAGTTCTTTTGTAATACCGTGTGTCCGGGAAAATCCCCATCCGGCCAGTCTTGAAACGGAGCCGCAATGATAGTACTCTTTTTTCTGGCCTGGTAATTGGTGAGAGAGGGTATTCAGACGAGGAGGATTGACCGTGATCGAATGCATCAGAACTTACAGACTGTCCCAGCAACTGCAGGATCCCTTTGGTTTTTCCCAGTGGCATTACGACATCCGCCAGGCGCTGATCATCGAAGTGGTCGATGACTCGGGAGCGGTTGGCTGGGGAGAGTGTTACGGTCCTGCAGAGGTTACCCAGACTGCCGTCAACTCCTATTACGCTCCGCATCTCATCGGCTGGGACCCGCTTCGCAACGAGGCTGCCTGGCAGCATTGCTGGCGCGCCGGTCTTGATTTTTCTCTCAAGGGCGTAATGATGGGCGCCATCTCCGGACTCGACATGGCACTGTTCGACCTTAAAGGACATCTCCTCGGCCTCTCCGCCTCCGAACTCATGGGAGGCCGGCTGCGCGACAGAGTGGAGTGCTATGCCACCGGCATGTATTTTCGTAAAGTCTCCGAGCCCGAGTTGGTCGACGTAATTGTCAACGAAGCGCAGGGATATGTGGAGCAGGGCTTTTCCGCCCTGAAGATAAAAATCGGCAAGAATATGGCCTTTGACAGGCAACTCATCGACCTCATGCGCCGCACCTTCCACGACACCAGGCTGATGGCAGACTCCAACCACGCCTACGACCTGCCCGAGGCCATCGAAATTGGCAGATTGCTGGACGAGAGAGACTACAAGTGGTTCGAAGAACCTCTTTCACCTGCCCGGAGCGGCTCTTTCCGTCAGCTCTCAGACAAGATTGACATTGCCATTGCCGCCGGCGAGTGCGAACAGACCAGATGGGGATTCCAGGACCTGCTCGGCCCAGGAGGGGTGCAGATCGCCCAGCCCGACCTGGCCTATTGCGGCGGACCGACGGAGGCCCTGAAAATTCGAGCGCTTGCTTCTTCGCTGGGCATCAATGTAATACCCCATGCCTGGGGGACGATGCTCAACCTGGCCTGCGCCGCCCATTTTCTGGCATCGACCTACGTTGAACCTGGCCGGGCCGAAGTGCAGCCGCCGCTTCTGGAAACGGACCGTTCAGACAACCCCCTGCGCGAGCAGATTTTCCGACACAAGTTGGAGTTTGCCAAGGGCAGTATCAGGGTGCCGACGTCCCCGGGCCTCGGTGTTGAACCGGAGCGCAAGGAAATGGAGCGCTTCTGCGCGCAGATGACCGAGTGCAGTTGAAATGCCGAGGAAAAACTCGGCTGCTGCAGCGACAAGCACTGCAGTCCTTCGGCAGGAGAGTAAGTGTCCGGCTGGGATTTATTTGAGAGTTTTCTGACCCTTGGCAGGTGCGTCCTCGTTGTTGTAGAGATCAAACTCTTTAGCCAGAAAACTGACAAAGTCATCTTCGAACTGACGGGCGCTCAGGCCGGAGAAGTATTTGAGCTTCAATCTTCTCTGGTCGGCTTTGGAACTTTTACCCCAGAGTTTCAAGACCTTTCGTGCAGTATACATAAACACCTCCCATTATAGCCCGGGAAACGATCCTGTGTGGTGAGTTCCAGGGTTGATTAGACCTGTGGGTATTTCATCTACTTGTCCGCACTCAGAGGCGTCGTTCACGATTATTCAGGTTTTCAGCCAGCGGCTTGATCTCCTGGCGGTCATCAGCCAATCTCAGGGCCAGGAATCTGACGAAGTCAGCCTTGCTGAAATGGTCGCCATGCTGACTGAGAAACTGGCGCATGAGCCGCTGCTTCTCAGAGAGTTCCATGAAATTCCACAGTTTCATGAAGGAATCAGAAGTGCCCATAATCACCTCCTGAAGCAAAGGTTTTCTGAGGCAGGTACAGCCACGTCGGGGGATACAGCCTGTAAATTCCAGCT
This sequence comes from Desulfofustis sp., assembly GCA_029287755.1. The sequence continues at coordinate 7,293 of JARFQM010000184.1, forward strand.
GGATATAGAATAATGACTAATTGTTGTCAGGACAATACCACAGTAGAAAATCACACCCCTGACAGAAAATCTACTGACCATCCTAAATATTTGTAATTTATTTTATTTTTAAAAATGTGCCTAGTCGATAACGTTGCCGGCACCACCACATAGTGGTGTTATAACTGACAATTTTTTAAATCCACCACTTTTATTCATCACCCCCCTGCTTCTTTGCCTCTTCCCGGCCAGTCTTCTGAGGCCGGCAGGCGTCTGTTACACAATCCGGGTTCATTGTCATATCCTCTGACAACAGCGTTTTGCAGCAGGTCTTCTCCATTCTTTTACCTCGCCATGCGTGGCAGCACTGCCTGCAGACGGAACCTGGAGAAGAAATAGTTGCCTTCCATACATTTTTCGGATATGGTGACCCAATTGTAACAGTTGTAATATTTTTTATTGCAATAATGTAATATACTACTCGAGGAGGATCGATTCCAGATGAAACTACTTAGCTGCCCCTTTGCTCTGCTTCTGCTGCTCCTTTCAGGTTCCTCAGCTTTCGCCGCCGAGGCTATCGATACCGGCGACACCGCCTGGATCATTGTCGCCACCGCTTTGGTCATGGTTATGACGCCGGCCGGACTGGCACTCTTTTACGGCGGTATGTCCCGTTATAAAAACCTGCTCAACACCTACGCCATGACCTTCGTCGCCTACTGCCTGGGCTCCGTGGTCTGGGTCATGTGGGGGTACTCGCTGGCCTTCGGCCCTGACGTGTCCGGCATTGTCGGCGGCCTCAACCACGCCTTTCTGGCCGGTATCGGGGTGGACAGCGTCTCCGGTACGATCCCGACTCTGGTGTTCGTCGTCTTTCAGATGACCTTCGCGGCAATCACCGTTGCCCTGGTGCTCGGATCGGTGGTCGACCGCATGAAGTTTTCCTCCTGGATCGTCTTCACCATCCTCTGGCTCACCTTTATCTACTCTCCCATCGCCCACTGGGTATGGGGCGGCGGCTGGATGGGGGCAATGGGGGCGCTCGACTTCGCCGGCGGTACCGTAGTTCATATCAATGCAGGTGTGGCCGGGCTGGTGCTCTCTTACGTGGTGGGTAAACGTATCGGTTATGGCAAGACCCCGATGTTCCCTTCCAGCGTTTCCCTGACCGCCCTGGGGGCCGCCCTGCTCTGGTTTGGCTGGTTCGGGTTCAATGCCGGCAGCGAACTTGCCGCCGACGGCATTGCCGCCTCCGCCTTTCTGGTCACCAACACCTCTGCGGCAATGGGAGCCCTGGGCTGGATGGGCGCCGAATGGCTGATCAACAAAAAGCCGACCCTGCTGGGCCTCGCCTCGGGCGTCGTCGCCGGCCTGGTGGCCATTACCCCTGCCGCCGGCTTCGTCGGCCTGATCTCTTCTCTGATAATTGGCGGGGTGGCAGGCGTACTCGGTTTCTTCAGCGTGGCCATTCTGAAAAGCAAAATCGGCTACGACGATTCGCTTGATGCCTTTGGCGTTCACGGCATGTGCGGTATCTGGGGCGCTCTGGCCACTGGACTGTTCGCCAACCCGGCAATCAATGAACTCGGCAAAGGTCTGTTCTTCGGGAACCCGGGACAGCTCCTTATCCAGGCTGTCTCGATTGTCGGCACCATGGTCTTCACCGCCATAGGCACCCTGGTCGTAGTCCATATCACCAAGGCGGTCACCGGCGGTCTCCGGGTGAGCGAAGAAGATGAGGTGCTGGGCCTTGACACCGCCATTCACGGTGAGAGAGCCTTCGAGATCGAGTAACCGGGCGATCCTGAAATTAACCCATCCAAGCACCGCAGGAAGCCGGGCTCAGCCGCGGGGAGCGGCCCAAAGGCTCTGCCCCGGCTGACCATGGAGGAATAGAGTAATGAAAAAAATCGAGGCAATAATCAAGCCGTTCAAACTGGATGAAGTAAAGGAGGCCCTCACCGAACTCGGCATCCAGGGAATGACCGCTACTAATGTCGAGGGGTACGGCCGACAGAAGGGGCACAAGGAGGTTTACCGGGGGGCCGAGTACAAGGTTGATTTCATCCCCAAGATCAAAGTCGAGTTAATCGTTCAGTCGGACCTCGCCGCCAAGGTGGTCGAGACAATCCAGCAGGCCGCCAAAACCGGCAAGATCGGCGACGGCAAGATTTTTGTCCTGCCCGTTGAACAGGTTATCAGGGTGCGCACCGGGGAAACAGGAGAGTCCGCGGTCTGACTCGACCTGCCCGCAAGCCGGCTATCCCCCTGCCGAAACCGCTTCGAGCAGCGCCGAAACCGGCGGATGGTCTCCCGCCTGCTGTTCCCTGAACAGAAAGCGCAGCTCGTTGCCGGGCCCGATCACCGCTGCACCGCCCAGCTGCAGGGCGCTGCCCTGAAGCGTTCCAGGACGAATACCGGCTTTTATGGCCGAAAGCGCAGAGCGCAGAGGTTTGAGGCCAAGCAATTTGCCAATGCCGGAGGAGAATCCCAGTGCCTGGTAAGCCTCCCGCGAGGGATCGGCAAAGAGGTCTGAGCCGAAACCAGTGATTTTCCTGAACTCGGGCAGATGCACTGACTCACCGGGGCCGATAACCGCCAGCCTGCTCTGTTTCGCCTTAAACTGGTCCTCGTATTTGCTAAGTTCAGCAACCTGCTGACGACAGAGCATTCAGCCAAAATGCCTGACCAAAACAAGTACCGCCGTCTGGGTGGCCCACAGGTCGCGCAGGGCTGCTTTCTGCCCCTGTTCATTGTAGACGCCGAGCCGGCCAAGCTGCTCAACCGAGACATTGTATCCTGCCATATTTTCCCCTTTCATAGCACTGCACCAGACATACTCTCTAGTTAGACAAAATTGCGGCGACCCTGCCGGCTCTCTCAGAAAATCGATACTGCTGTTTCTACAATAAGCACATTTGAGTGTGCAGCGGAAGAAATTGAAACAGGCGCCAGCCAGAGAGATGCGGGCGTTTCTGGTAAACCTGCCCACCTGGTCGATTTTTTCCCTCCTGTACCTATATTCTGGCTTATGACTCGCCTGACCATTGCCTATGCCAACCACCGACCGGAGACGCTGCCGCTCTGCCAGCCCTTGATGGAGCAGCATCAGCGGATTATCCTGGAGGAGCCTCCCCACCCTTTGTTTCCCAGGATGATTCGCGGGCAGGTCAGTACGGAGGACTATCTGCTCGATCAGGACATCGAGTACCCGGCTTTCAGCCAGCAGCAGTGTCTTATGCTGCAGAGCTTTTTCAGTGGCGGGATAGAACTCCTGCAGGTTGAGCCCTATATCGAGCACTTAATCCAGGTCCAGGACTTTTTCGCCGAGGGAAACGGACCCGAGAATCTGGACAAATCCACGCTTCGCTACCAGGTCTATCTGAGGGAAAAGGAGGCGACCCGAACCCTGATCGATTTTTACCAGGCGGTGCGGGGAGACGATTTTTCACACTTAATCGAGTCGGTCAAAAACTTTGCCTGGGCCGACGCACGGCGATTTGCTCTGCGCGATCAACTCAGGGCCCAGGCCATTGTCAACAATCTCATTGATACGCATCCCACCTGCGTGGAAGCTGGGCCCATGCATCTGCTGCTTTACCATAACCTGCGCCCTCTGGTGCCCCCGGACTGGTCTCTCAAGCCGGTATTCGTGGAGCATCGGGGCCTTCAGCAGCTGGGGTTGAAATCGGGACTTTACGGTCCTGGCGATCAGCTTACCGTACACTGCCTGTTTCAGCGTCAGCTGCAGGCCGAACATGCCGACCTGCTGTGCGCCCGCACCCTTGTTTTTATGAAGATTGTAGGCCAGGATGAATACTCCGGCCAGAATGGTCCCTTCCCCCACCTGCGCGATGAGGCGCGGGCGGCATCACTGGTAAATAAGCTGAGCTTCGAACAATGCCGCCTCCTCTTTGGGAAGATTCGTGATAGGTCAGCGGCAGCGGCCGCCGATCTTGTGCGTGAGCACCTTTCCGGCCCCCCGGCGAAACCTTTGCCCTGAGGCAATGGTTTTCATCAACAGCAATTAGTGATTAAAGTAATGTTCGTCACCGAAAAGCCATACGGCGCGCACCTGCTGACAGAAATCAGCAGCCTCTAACTCAGGAGCCCAGATGACCATGATGACGAAAGCGAGCTGGTATGCCGCTGCCTGCCTTGCCGTTCTCAGCAGCAGCTCCCTGGTCCATGCCGGAGAAGCAGATGTGATCGAGGCCAGAGTCGACCAGAATGCGGCGGGAACATACGACTTCACCGTTACCGTCCAGCACGCAGATGAGGGATGGAACCACTATGCCGACAAGTGGGAGGTTCTAGATGATCAGGGCCGGGTGGTGGCCACCCGCGTTCTGCACCACCCCCACG
>JARFQM010000283.1 GCA_029287755.1 Desulfofustis sp.
AACGATCTTTTCACCCACACTCAGCGTTATGCTCAAATTTTTATCCTTTATATATCATTGATATGCCTGTGGTAATATCTCTCGCTTGGTTTGATTTTGATCGACATTCTTAGTTTAGCAATTGGCTCTGTATTGGGCAAATATATGGTGATTCGAATGTAAGTCGGGTGCCTCTTCGTCAGCCTGTGCAGGAAAAGAGCCGAGCAGCTGTGCTGGTAATGTTACGGGTATTGACTTTGATCTCGACTTCTTAGTAGTGTCCCACCGCAATCGGCTCTTCCTGGTTTATTCTCTGGAGACGGTCACTGTAATCCTGCAGCAGCTCCGCCCGTTCTTCCTTTGAGAGATGGGCGGGGCCATAGAAGATCTGCGGAGCCAGCACGGAAAAACCGACGAAGGCCAGCATGCCTCGATGGATCGGCCTCAGTATGCCGTTGATATCGCCGTTGAAGCCATCTCTCTGATAGGCTTCGGCCGGTCCGCCGGTGGTGAGGGACAGCAGTGCCCGTTTGCCGGCGAACACGCCACTTTCATAAAATCTGCCGTTGCCATAGGTCCGCCCCATGGCGAATACCCGGTCGACCCAGCCTTTTAGCGGGGCCGGAAGGCCGAACCACCAGAGTGGAAACTGCCAGATCATCAGGTCGGACCACTCCAGGTTCTGCAGCTCGCTTTCGATTTCCTGTGTAAACCCCGATTCCTCAGTGGCATGGAGTTCCTCGATCTGCTGTTTGTAGTAGCGATCGTCTTTGAGGGTCGTGTAATTGTGCCGGCCGGATACCGGGTTGAACTGCGTCTCGTGCAGGTCTGAGACCCTGACTTCATGGCCCGCTTTCTCCAGCGCGGCAACTGCTGCGTTACGCAGGGCTCCGTTGAAACTTTGTGGTTCGGGGTGATAATAGACGATAAAGGTATTCATCTCAGACTCCAAGGTTAGCCATTTTCAGTAAAACCGGGATAAAGAGTCATGCCGCCGTCTATGAACAGCGTCGTACCAGTGATGTAATCGGCCTCGTCGGATGCCAGCCACACTGCTGCCCGGGCGATATCCTCCGGTTCCCCGATTCTTTTGTAGGGCACCAGTTCCATCAGCTTCTCATAGGCTTCCTTGGTTTCCCAGGCAGGGCGGTTTATCGGGGTTCGGATGGCACCGGGGCCTATACTGTTCACCCTGATGCGGTAGGGGGCAACTTCCTGGGCGATGCTTTTCATCATCAGCATTACTCCACCCTTGCTGGCCGCATAGTTGACATGGCCTGCCCAGGGGACCAGTTCATGCACTGAACTCATGCAGATTATTTTACCCGCCGAGCAGGACACTTCCGGATTGACGCCGCGCCGCTTGAATTCACGAATTGCCTCGCGGGCACAGAGAAACTGTCCGGTTAAGTTGACGTCGATAACCTGCCGCCACTGTTGCAGCGTCATCTGGTCGAACGGGGAGTCGCGCTGTATACCGGCGTTGTTCACCAGGATATCTATGGTGCCGAAAGAAGCCCTGGCCTGCTCGAACATTTCTTCTACCTGCTGCTCATTAGAGACATCCGCCAGGATGGCCAAGGCGGCGCTGCCGCATTGACGTATCTCTTGGCAAACCGACTCTGCCTCATCTTCCCCGACCAGGTAATTGACGACCACGTCCGCCCCGGCATGCCCCAGAGCGATGGCAACGGCTTTGCCGATGCCTGAATTGGCGCCGGTTACGATAGCTTTCTGGCCTTTCAGAAGCTGGATGGCCGGGCATTTGGGCATTACTACCTCGGGAAATTGTTTCTCCATGCTCACTCTCCATAATTGTCGTTCATCTCAGCGGCCGGCGCGGATACAGGAGCTTGGCGACCAAAGCGGTCCAACCGGTCTGATGAGAAGCGCCGACCCCGCGGCCATTGTCGCCGTGAAAGTACTCATAAAAGAGCAGATGATCGCGGAACTCGGGGTCATTCTGCATTCGTTCACAATTTTGATAGATGGGCCGCCGGCCGTTGGCATCGGCCTCAAAGAGTCGTATCAGCCTCCTGGACAAATGCTCTGCAACCTCGAGAATGGTGCAATAGGCACCCGAGCCGGTTGGATACTCGATCTTGAAATCATCACCGTAATAGTGATGAAATTTCTGCAGGGACTCGATAATGAGGAAATTGATCGGCAGCCAGATGGGCCCGCGCCAGTTTGAATTGCCGCCGAACATACGGTTGGTCGATTCTCCCGGAACGTACGCAATCTCGTAGCGCTGCCCTCCCATTTCAAACACGTAGGGATGTTGCTCATGGGCCTTGGAGAGGCTTCTGATGCCGTAATCGGAGAGAAATTCATCAGGATCGAGCATGCGGCGCAGCAGCCGCTTCATCCGATGACCGCGCAGCAGCGACAGCAGTCGGCGGTCGCCGCGGCCCGGTTCATGCCAGTGCGACACCAGCCCGGCGAGTTCGGGCTCGTTGGTAAAAATGTCATTCAGAGCCTCGCCAAAGCGCGGCAGTCTGGCCAGGGTTTCGGGTTCGAGTGTTTCCACGGCAAACAGCGGTATAATCCCGACCAGCGAACGTACCTTCAGGGCAATCCGCTGCATGGCGCCCTGTTGGTCCGGGAGCGAGAGCTCATCATAGTAAAATTTGTCATTTTCATCCCACAGGCCGATACCGCAACCGGCCATGTTGGTCATCGCTTTGGCGATAGATAAAAAGTGGCGGAAGAACTTGATGGCCATTTCCTCGTACACGGAGTTGTGCAGACTGAGCTCGAGTGCGATTCTCATCATATTGAGGCTATACATGGCCATCCAGGCGGTGCCGTCCGCTTGGTTGATGTGACCGCCGGTGGGCAGAGGTTTGGAGCGATCAAAGACGCCGATGTTGTCGAGCCCCAGAAACCCGCCCTGGAAAACATTGAGTTCTTCAACGTCCTTGCGGTTTACCCACCAGGTAAAGTTGAGCAGCAGCTTGTGAAAAACCTGCTCCAGAAACTCAAGATCACCGTCTCCGCCCCGCTGAGTTCTTTCCATTTGAAAGACCCGCCAGCTGGCCCAGGCGTGCACCGGCGGGTTGACGTCGCAGAAGTTCCATTCATAGGCCGGCAGCTGCCCGTTCGGATGCAGGTAGTTCTCGCGGGTGAAGAGCAGCAGCTGCTGTTTGGCGAAGAAGGAATCAATCAGAGCCAGGGGCAGGCAGTGAAAGGCCAGATCCCAGGTGGCGTACCAGGGATACTCCCAGGTGTCGGGCATGGAAATCACATCATTGTTGCGCATGTGTCTCCAGTCCCTGTTGCGTCCCTGCTGCCGCACGGGCGGAGGGGGGAGGAGATCACCCTCGAGCCAGCGTTCGACGTCGTAACAATAAAATTGCTTGCTCCAGATCATGCCGGCCAAGGCCTGGCGCTGAATCAGACGCTGATCTTTATCAGGGAGCCGGCATTGCAGCTGGTGATAAAATTCATCAGCCTCGGTTCGACGCTCAGCTATGATCGTTTCGAAGTTCTCCAGCGAGCGATTTACTCCAAGCCGGGCCCGGAAAGATACGGTTTGGCCAGCTTCGATATCTGCTTCGAACTTAAGGCCGGCCTTGGTTCCCGCTTGGGCTGGATTAACCGCCTCAGGCTGTGATTCGGCCACAGCACGATGAAATGAGTCTTTGGGATAGGAAACTCCCGGCCCCGCAGTTTCATTGTCGCAGAACAGGAACTCCGCAGGGTCGCCAACCAGCACGAAGTTGGCAAAATCCGGATGAGCGCAGTGAACCGCCTCGTTCTCTAAATAGAGGGCGGGCCGTTCGGCCCGGGTTGTAAAGCTCCAGACATTACGGTACCAGAGCTGAATGATAATCGTCAGTGGATGGGATTGTGGGGCTCGATTGGTTGCCGTTACCTTGAGCAGGATATCGTCGACATCACCCTTGGCATATTCCGCAACTATATCGAAATAGCGATTTTCATTGAAGATGCCGGTGTCGATCAGCTCGTACTCGCCCTCTTCCGCCCCACGGCCGCTATTTTTTTCCTCCAGTTCGTTATAGGGAAACGGTTTCTGGGGGTATTTATAGAGCATTTTGCAGTAGGCGTGGGAGGGCAGGGCATCAAGGAAGTAGTAATATTCCTTTACATCCTCGCCATGGTTGCCCTGGGCGTTGGTGAGGCCGAACAGCCGTTCCTTCAATATGGGGTCGCTGCCATTCCAGAGGGCAAGTCCCAGACAGAGTTGCTGCTCGGCATCGCTGAACCCGGCCAGACCATCCTCGCCCCAGCGGTAAGTGCGGCTGCGGGCCTGGTCATGAATCAAATAGTCCCATGGTTCGCCATCGGCGGAATAGTCCTCCCGGACCGTGCCCCACTGCCGCTCACTAAGATAGGGACCCCAGCGATACCAGTCCTTTTCCCCGGACTCCTGCTGCTGCAGCCGCTGACCATCGATAGTCCGGGCCAGGGAAGCTGAGTCGGGACAGCAATTTTTTTTCATGGTATGCAAAGCTGATGAGTTATATGGCCGATCTCACAGAGACCTCCATAAGATTATTCTCCCAGGTGAAAAACTTAATTTCGGGATCATAGTTCAAGAAGCCCGTTTTTCTGCAACAATTTTCAGTGATCGCACGCTTGGCAAATCAACTTGGGCTTCAGCAGCTATGAATATTTTATGAAAATACGCTGGGACCTGGAAATGGAGAATTCAGCGACCACCTCGAC
>JARFQM010000293.1 GCA_029287755.1 Desulfofustis sp.
GAGCCTTTTGCAAAACTAAGATTGTCGTTCAAAATCAAACCATGCGAGAAATTTTACCACAGGCATATGATTGATATTCCGAGGATAAAATTTTGAGCATAACGCAGAGTGTGGGCGAAAAGATCGTTTTGCAAATGGCTCGGGTAAAAGAGTTTTTCCAGGCCCAGGGACAGGTCAGCCTTCCAGCCGGGTCAGAAAATCTCCCAGTTTTTCATTGAAGACGAAGTCGGCATAGCGGTCAAGCGGGGTTTCAGACAGCGTGACAATGGCCAGTTTAGCGCCCGCTTCCCTAGCTAGCAAGGGGTAGGACGCGGCCGGCTGCACCTGCAGGGTAGACCCCGCCGCAATCAGCAGATCACAGCCCCGGACCAGCCGCTCTGCCCGAATCAGATCGGCCTCTACAAGCTGCTGACCAAAAGAAATGGTATTGGGCTTCAACAGTCCGCCGCAGCTCGGACAAAGAGGCGGCCGTTCGGGATCAAGCCTGTCCATCAAGGGTCCAGCGGCATCGATCGCTCCACAGCCCAGACAGACAATCTCCAGAGTGGTGCCATGCAGATTGACGATCTTCTCGGCCGGAAGACCGCTTTTCTCATGCAGGCCGTCAATGTTCTGGGTTATTACCCCTCGCAGGTTACCCTTGCGGTGCAGATCGACGAAAAACTGATGGGCTTTGGTCGGCCTGGCGCTGTCAATGCTGTCCCACAAGGCCTTCTTACGCTGCCAGTAGAGCACTCTTTTCTCTGGACTCTCTATAAACTCCGCTAAATAGACCGGGGTGAATTTCTCCCATATACCCCCCTGACTGCGGTAATCCGATATTCCGGCCTCGGTGCTTATGCCTGCGCCGGTAAAACCTACGATTTCCCGGCTCTCATCAAGGAGTTTTCTGAACACACCAAGATCAGTCATCGGTCTGAATCTCCTGGTACGCATTTTTCAGTGAAGACTCTACTTCTTCCGATGAACAGGCAAAGATCACCCGCTCCAGTGTTGCCGCACCGGACAGAAACTGGATGGTCGTCCCCATGGCAACGACGGCGGCATCAGCAATCGGAAAACCATACACACCGCAGCTGATGGCCGGAAAGGCGATGGATCGGAGCCCATGGGCCACGGCAAGTTCGAGGCTGTTGCGGTAGCACGAGCGCAGCAACTCGTGTTCGCTTTCCCCGCCGTCTTGCCAAATCGGCCCCACTGTGTGAATGACGTGGCGGGCAGCCAGGTTATAGCCCCCGGTCAACTTAGCTTCGCCGGTGGGGCATCCTCCCAGCCTGCTGCATTCGGCCAGCAGTTCAGGCCCGGCAGCCCGATGAATTGCCCCGTCCACCCCTCCTCCGCCGAGCAGCGATGAATTGGCGGCGTTGACGATCGCATCTACATCGAGGGTGGTGATGTCTGCCTGGATTATCTCGATTTCTGCCATGGTCCACCTCCTGGATTTAGTGGTGAAGTCTTGGAGTCAGTGAGGGTCCGTGATCAACACTACCCCACCCATGGCCGATTTGCAATCGACGGGGAGGAGGCGGAATTGACAGGAACCGGAAGATTCGAGGAGAGTGTTGCGGGTGGTAATGAGATACGCGGGGAGAGTCGGATCTCTCCCCGCCTGGCTGAAAATCAGCTGCTAGAGAAGATGGGCTATGGCCTGGCGTTCGCCCACCAGTTCCTCTTCGGTCTTGCTCATCATCTCCCGGCTGAAATTACTTATTTCAAGGCCTTCAACGATTTTCCACTCACCATTTTCGGTGGTGATCGGAAAGGAGTAGATGATGTCCTCGTCGATGCCATAGGGATTAGCTGCTGAATAGACGCCCATGCTCACCCAGCCTCCGGAGCTGCCAAGAGCCCAGTCCCGCATGTGATCTATGGCTGCCGACGCGGCTGAGGCGGCGCTGGAAGCACCGCGCGCTTTAATGATCGCTGCGCCGCGCTGCTGCACGGTGGGAATGAACGTGTCAACGTACCAGTCGTTGTCAACTTTCTCTTTAACCGGCGCACCATCTACGGTGGCATAGCTGATATCGGGATACTGGGTAGCAGAGTGGTTGCCCCAGACCACCATTTTTTCCACCAGAGAGCTGTGACTGCCTGTCTTTTCGGCGATCTGCGACTTGGACCGGTTGTGGTCGAGCCGCATCATCGCGGTGATGTTCCTGGGGTTGATATCCGGCGCATTCTTCATAGTGATAAGCGCATTGGTATTGGCCGGGTTGCCGACCACGAGAATTTTCACGTCTTTACTGGCGTGATCGTTCAAAGCCTTACCCTGAGCGGAGAAGATCTGGGCATTTGCCTCGAGCAGGTCGCCCCGTTCCATCCCCGGCCCGCGTGGACGCGCTCCAACCAGAAAACCATAGTCAATGTCTTTGAAGGCCACCTTGGGATCATCGCTGGTGATGATGTCCGTCACCAGTGGAAAGGCACAGTCGTTGAGTTCCATTACCACGCCGTTCAATGGTTCCATGGCCGGTGGTATTTCTAGCAGCTGCAGGATTACCGGTTGATCCGGTCCGAGAAAATCGCCATTGGCTACCCGAAAAATAAGAGAATAGGCAATCTGGCCGGCGGCTCCGGTCACCGCAACACGTACTGGTGATTTCATCATGTTCCTCCTTGAAAACGCTTCTTTCTTGAACGTATCTTTTTCACACGGAAAAAGGGTTGCTACCAATTTTGTGAAGCAAGAAATTAAGAAAAATTGTGCAGGTCTCGATACAGCAGCTTGGTATTACCAGATTACCAGTAAATTTTCCAGACAAAACTGGGAGCCGCCGGCAAGGAAAAGCAGAGCAGGTTGAACCACTTGCCAGGTGCCCTGCGCAAGAATGCGACAGAGAGCTGGCCGCGGTCTTTAGAACTCTTCCAGCCGCCGGCCTTTTTCGATAATCTGATTGATCTCGTCACAGCCGGATTGGGCCGCCCGGGCCATCTGATATATCTGTTCGAAAACCGGGTCTTCGCGGTCGAGAATTTTATCGGCGTCTTCAAGCAGTGCTCTGCTGTCGGCCAGGAACCGATCAAGCTTATCCTGCAACTTCTGCCGATTACGGTGCTTGTTCTTCTCCTCTTTTATGAGCGGCAGAATCCGTTCTATGGAAAATTCAACCAAGGCGTCCCTCGGCGTCTGGTAGCGTTTACAGACCTGCTCGAGATTCTCCAGTGTTTTTCTCGATATCACGTAGGTTTTGGCTACCCGCTCTTCTTGTATCGCCTCCCTTTTCTCGATTTCCCGGGCCAGGGCCTGGAGCGTTCGGGTATCGTCGACAAGGTGATCGAAAATAGATTTCTGCTTGATGCCCAGCTGCCCGGCCAGCAGACTCAACGCATCAATGGATCGAGGGGTGAGTTTAAAGGTGGTGCGCACCGACTGTCGACCCCTTAAATCCGCTGAATAGGTTTCGGACAGCATGACGAATTCCACTGATTTATTTTTATTTCGCATGGTTGTCTCCTTGCTACCCGGTTATCTTGTTACTTAATTAATTTTTTTAAAAAAGTAACATTCTTTTTCTTGACATGCTTAGTTCAATTATTACCATTTAGTTAACCAAGGTAAACCACGAAACAAAAAAAACACAACAACAAGGAGAACACCATGTACCTGACAACCTATAGCCCGAGATTTGGACTGAAGCCACAGCGCAGAACCAGCCTGTTCGATGACTTTTTCACTCCATTCACCACTCACTTTAATGAGGTCAGCACCGAGCTGAACCCGGCGGTCGACATCTATGAGAAAGACGAGAAGCTCATTCTTGAAGCAGAGCTTCCGGGTATCGACAAAGACAAGATCAAGGTGGATGTGAAAGGACGACTGCTGACCCTGTCCGGTGAGCATGAGCGCGATGAGGAGTCAAAAGAGAACGGCAGGTATCGCCGTGAACGTCGATTCGGTAAATTCGAACGCACCTTCAAGCTGCCCTTCGAGGTCACCGAGGAGCATATCGACGCCAGTTACACCAACGGCGTGCTCGTTCTGAAAATCGACAAACCTGAAGAGCAGAAACCCAAACAGATAACCATTAACTAAGCAACAACCACACCTCTCATTCCTCCTCCCAAGGGGAAGGGCAAAACCGGGCCCTTCCCCTTTTTTCTGGTCACAATGAACCTCTTGCCCTTGCAGAGCGCTTCTCCCCGGCCAGGACCCAGTTCTTCACTCACCCCGCTATCCGCTGGCCAGTATCCTGCTGCTTACAAAACCACCCAGGGAAGCAGCGAAAAATTTCTTGACACATTGTTTCAGCTGTCGGTAGGGTTGAAACGTTGATATCAGCACCGAGGTTACGCTAAAGCTAAACCCGGTCCATAGAGCAGATTTCAGAGGCGAGTTTGGGGCGCAGGGGAGGAAGATAATGAAACTGGCAGTGGACAATAGTCGCCGAACCAGCGAGCAGCCGTATTACATGGACCGGATACATCGTCTGAAACAGCGGCTGATCTCCACCAGGCCGGAAATGGACCTCGAGAACGCCAGAATCTTAACCCGCGGATTCAAGCAGGCCCTGAGCAAACCGCTGGTGATCCAGAAGGCCAAGGCATTTAGGCTCCAGTGCCAGGAAAAGAGCATAAGGATCTGGGACGATGAGCTCATTGTCGGCTGCTCCGGCAGTAAAATTCGCGGCGGGATACTCTGCGCCGATACCTGCTGGTCGGTACTCAATGACGAGCTCGACACGATCTCCGCAAGACCCTACGATCCATTTTATCTGGCTCCCGCCGACAGGGACATTTTCGAGCAGGAAATAAAACCGTTCTGGCAAGGTAAATCCAACTATGAAGAATGGCTGGCCCAGATTCCAGAGGACACCAAAGCCTTGCGAGATACCGGCGTCGTCTATATAAACCGCAAGGCTGTGCGCGGATTCGGCGAAACAACAGCCGGCTATGAATGGTTGCTAAGAGAAGGAATCGAAGGGATCGAGGAGAAGATCAGGGACCGCAGACTGAGACTGGACCTCACCAGACCCGGCGATTACGAGAAAGATTACTATCTTGAATCCCTCTTATTAGTCGCCGAAGGGATAAAAATTCTGGCTTCCCGCTATGCCCGTGAGGCACGGCGGATGGCAGCCGCAGAGAGCGATCCCGGCAGACGGAAAGAACTTCTGGAAATAAGCGGCGTCTGTGCAAGAGTGCCGGCCACGCCCGCCAATAGTTTCAGAGAGGCGCTGCAAGCGCTCTATTTTTATCAGACCTGTGTGTTCATGGAGCAGAATGCGGCCAGCTACAATCCCGGCAGAATGGACCAGTATCTGTGGCCCTATCTCCAGAATGATCTCGATAGAGGCAGCCTTACCAGGGACCAAGCCCAGGAACTTCTGAACTGCCTCTGGGTTAAATTCAGCGAACCCTGCCTCTTCCAGGATGAAGTTACCGCCGAGTTTGCCGCCGGCTACCCCATGTTTCAAAATGTCTGTGTCGGAGGGGTCGACAGAGCCGGCAGGGATGCGGTGAACGACCTCTCGTACATGATCGTGCAGGCGACCATGGATGTACAGCTCTACCAGCCTTCGCTTTCAGTGCGCTACAGCCTGGCTAAAAACCCCAACAAATTTCTCAGGAAAATCGTCGATCTCATTGCCCTGGGAACCGGTTTTCCGGCCTTCCACAATGACGACATCGGGATACGAATGCTGATGAACAAGGGCATCCCCTTGAAAGAGGCGTTTGACTGGAACCCCTGCGGCTGTGTGGAAACCAACCTGGAGGGCAGATTGCGGCACTACACTGCCCTGGCCGATATCAATCTTGGTTCGGTCATCGAATTTGCACTGCTCAACGGGATAAACAGAAAGAGCGGCGTGCGGGTCTCACTGCAAACCGGAGACCCCAGGGAGTTTGACAGTTTCGATCAATTTCTGGAGGCGCTTAAAAAGCACTACTCCTATATCACCCGGGCGGTGGTCAAGGGCAGCCATGTCATTGACGAAGTTTGCCTGAACCGGCCCAGCCCGGCGCTATCCCTGACCTTCAAAGAATGTATTGAAAATGCCAAAGATTATGCCTGGGGAGGCGCTAAATACAATACCGGAAACGGTATCATTCTGATCGGTGTCGCCGATTTGATAAACAGCGTTGCCGCGGTCAAACATATCGTCTATGACAAAAAGCTGGCCACCATGGCCGAACTTGTTCAGGCCCTGGATGATGACTTCGAAGGACACGAGGAACTGTTAAAGCTCTGCCAAAACGCACCCAAGTACGGCAATGACGATCCCCAGGTGGATCGGCTGGTTGGCGATCTTTTTACTTTCTTCGCCGATGAAATAGAACAATATGAGAGTAAATTCGGCACCATGACCCCGGGCATCCTGCCGGTCTCAGGCAACACCCCGTTCGGGTTGGAGGTGGGCGCCCTTCCTTCCGGCAGAAGAGCCTGGCGGCCCCTGGCCGACGGTGTAAGCCCTTCTGGAGGCACGGATAAACACGGTCCGGGGGCAGTCCTCAAATCGGTAGCACAAATCTGCCACGATCGTTTTGTGCAGGGTACCCTGCTGAATCTGAAAGTTGAGCCTGAGATGCTGCGGGATGAAAACGGTATTCAGCAATTGATGGCCCTGTTGAAATCCATGTGCAGCCTTGGCGTTTATCATGTGCAATTCAATGTTATCGACCAGGAGAAACTCATCGCCGCCCAGAAAAATCCCGATGCACATCGAGGGCTGCTAGTCAGAGTGGCGGGCTACACCGCATATTTTACCGAGCTTGGCAAAGATGTGCAGGACGAGATCATTGGTCGAACCGTAATGCGCGATATATCAACCGGCTGAGAGAATGGCACCCCAAAATAGTGGAACAGTTCTACGCATTGAAAAGACTTCCATGCATGATGGAGCCGGTTTAAGAACTGTTGTTTTTCTCAAAGGATGCCCGCTCAATTGCGCCTGGTGTTCGACTCCAGAAGGTCAGCGCAGCTCAATTGAAATAGGATTCATCAGGGAAAAGTGCGACGAGTGCGGAATCTGCATTTACACGTGCCCTGAAGGCTGCTTCTCTATCGAAGAAGATGGGGCATTTGCTTTTGATCTGAAAAAGTGCACCCATTGCCAGGAGTGCATCGAATCTTGTCTAAAAGGCGCCGTTCAAAGTTACGGACGTAAAATGACCGATGAGCAGGTCATTGAGCAGATCAGCAGAGACGAGATTTTTTACTTCTTCTCGGGCGGGGGGGTAACAATAAGCGGAGGAGAATGCCTGACTCAACCCGATTTCGTCACCAGCATCCTCAAAGAATGCAGGACACGAGGGATTAATACCACCATGGAAACAAGTCTGTTCGCTCCCTGGGATTCTGTCGCCAAGGTCCTGCCTTACCTAGATTCACTGTATGTCGACATCAAACACAGCGATTCAGCAGCGCACAAAATTCTCACCGGGGTCGGAATCGAGCTGATATGGGAGAACCTCAGACGTATTGATGAATTGGACCTGAGGCTGCCGATATATATCAGGGTCCCTCTGATTCCAGGAGTGAATGATTCCGATACAAATCTGCAAGGGATTCTGGCAATGGCGTCAAAGCTGAAGAAAGCCAAGAGTATCGAATTGCTCCCCTATCATAGATTAGGGGTCTCCACCTATGAGTTTTTAGGAAAGCACTATTCTCTGAAAAATATTCAGACTCCCTCAGCCGATTACCTTCGGGAGCGAGGGACGTTTCTCCGCAAACAGAAAACCAGGCTGCCAGTCAAGATCGCCGCCTGAGCCCCGTCATCCTCGCTGTCGAGGTGGTCGCTGAATTCTTCTTTTCCAGGTCCCAGCGTATTTTCATAAAATATTCATAGCTGCTGAAGCCCAAGTTGATTTGCCAAGCGTGCGATCACTGAATATTGTTGCAGAAAAACGGGCTTCTTGAACTATGATCCCGAAATTAAGTTTTTCACCTGGGAGAATAATCTTTTGGAGGTCTCTGTGAGATCAGCCATATAACTCATCAGCTTTGCATACCATGAAAAAAAATTGCTGTCCGGACTCAGCCTCCCTGGCCCGGACGATCGAGGGTCAGCGGCTGCAGCAGCAGGAGTCGGGGGAAAAGGACTGGTATCGCTGGGGTCCCTATCTTAGTG
>JARFQM010000315.1 GCA_029287755.1 Desulfofustis sp.
TCATTTTCTTAGTATTTACGACCTGACTCCTTGGACAGTACGCCCCAAGACATCGCTGCCGAGCAAACCAGGCTGCTCTATGCCAGCGCGCTGATGCCGATTGTCGTCTCGGTGCTTGCCGCCGGCCTGCTGGTGGGCACCCTGTGGACGGAAATTGACCAGCGTATATTGCTCGGCTGGCTTGCCGCTTTGACGCTGGTCTCAGCGCTGAGATTACGGATTCTCTCACTTTACTCCCGTGCAGGGAAAGATGATCCGGCCACCCAGGAGCACTGGCACCTGCGCTTTCTGGTCGGCAACTACATCTCCGCCTCGATCTGGGGATTTTCCGCATTCACTATATTTCCCGAACACAGCCTTTCACACCAGATCGTTTATTTCATGGTCATGGTCGGTATGGCGGCTGGGGGGGTCTCCTCACTGTGCCCAAGTTTCAGGGCGGTCGCCGGTTTCCTGAGCTTCATCCTTTTTCCGGTAATTCTGAAACTGCTTCTCTACCTGACCCTAACCTCCTTGTTGAAAGCCTTTCTGGTGCTCCTGTTCTGGTATGTGACGGTGTCGGGCTCGAAAAAGATTAATCTCAATATCCGCGAGAATATCGAGCTCAGGCATGCGAGCATCAAACGCGAGAGAGTCCTCAAGATAAGCGAAGAACGCTACCGCCATATCTTCAGCAACGCACCGCTGGGCATCCTGCAGTACGACAAGGACGGGAAGATCATCGACTGCAACGAGGAGTTGCTTCGGATTCTAGGCTCCGCCAGGGAAAAGCTGATCGGCATGAATATGCTTACCACCCTTGAAAATCCTGATCTGCTCGAGGCCTTGAGAAAGTCGATCACCTCTGGAGAGGGCTATTTCGAGGGTGATTACGCCTCGGTAACCGGCAACAAGGCGACGCCTGTCAGAGTCTTTTTCAAAACCATCCAGCATTCGGAAAAAGCGGTCTCGGGCGGCATCTGCATCGTCGAAGACTTTACCGAAAAAAAGAAGTCCGAACAGCTCATTAAATATCACGCCTCTTATGATACCTTGACCGGGCTGCCCAATCGCCGCCTTTTTCTGGATTACCTGGGAGGAGAGATATCCCGCGCCGAGCGGCATGACTACTTCGGCGCCCTGCTCTATCTCGACATCGACAACTTCAAAACCATCAACGACTCGCTGGGGCATTCCGTGGGCGACGAGTATCTGATTATGGTGGCCACCAGATTGTCCGAATTCATTCGCAAGGAGGATGTAGCCGCCCGGATGGGAGGGGACGAGTTTACCGTGGTCTTTACAGAACTGGGGACCTCTTCAAAGATTGCCGCCAGTAAGGTTAGAAAGATTGCCGAGGAGCTTAATCTCTGTCTCTCCTCCCCTTGTAAAATAGGGGAACGGGACCTGCAGAGCACGGTTAGTATCGGCATAACGCTGTTCCCCAAAGATGAAAAAGGGGTGGATGATATTCTCAAGCAGGCGGACACCGCGATGTACCGGGCCAAGGCTGCCGGCCGCAACGAGATCTGCTTCTTCCTGCCCAGCATGCAGGAGGCTGCCGATGAAAAGCTGCACCTGTCCAACGAACTGAGGCAGGCACTCAAGCAGGACGAATTATACCTCTGTTACCAGCCTCAGACCGATATTGGTGGAAACCTGATCGGGGCAGAAGCTCTGCTTCGCTGGCAGCATCCCCGGAGGGGAATGATCCCACCCGAAGTTTTTATAGCCATTGCCGAAGAAACTGGGCTGATGCAGGATATCGGCCAGTGGGTCCTGCGGGCTGCCTGCCGGAAAATAAAAGAGTGGAGCACCGCCGGGCTGATGAGAGAAGCTCAGACAATTTCTGTAAACATCAGCGGTATCGAGATCGCCTCGCCCGACTTTGTCAGTCAGATCATGAGAACTCTAGATGAAACTGGCGCCGACCCACACCATCTGGGGATCGAGCTCACCGAGAGCAGCCTGGTGTCCACCGGCATGGATATCGTGGGACGAATGATGAGGGTACAGGAGTTGGGGGTGAAATTCTCGGTGGACGACTTAGGCACCGGCTATTCGTCGCTCAACTACCTCAAAAGTCTTCACCTGCACACTCTTAAAATCGATCGTTCATTCGTCAACGACATCAACAGCGGTGAGGACTATGTCATCCTGGTCGACACCATCATCATGATGGCCAGAAACCTCGGGCTCGAGGTCATTGCCGAAGGAGTAGAAACCGAGCGGGAACTGGTCTATCTCAATCGCCAGGGATGCTTTATCTACCAGGGATTTTATTTCAGTAAACCCGTGGAAGAGAAACTTTTTGTAAAGATGCTCCGCCAGGGTCGTATCCAATCCGAAATAAAAATACCCGCAGAAATTTCCGCCCTCTAGACCCTTAGCGCAGCCAACATGTTCACTCACTCGGCCCCACACTCGGCCGTGGCCGAACGGCGGGCTTGGCCGCCCCCGCCCCGTATTAGGTGTACTGTATCACCAGGTACCCCACATAGATGCTCAACAGCCAGATTCCCTGCCACCTGCTGAAATAACCGCTCTTGTTGGTGGAGATGAAGACCCTGAAGGACAGGAGAATGAGCAGCATGACGGGGAAATGGAGGGAGTAGAAATTGTGCGGAATGGCCAGCGGAACCGCCGCAGCGGCGGCACCGATGACAAACAGGCAGTTGAGTACATCGGCGCCGACCACATTCCCCACGGTGATTTCCGGGTGCCCCTTGCGAATGGCCGTGATGGCCGTGATAAGTTCGGGCAGCGAGGTGCCGAAGGCGACCATGGAGGCGGCAATGACATCGTCCGGCACGCCGATTCGCTCAGCTATTTCGGAAGCCCCCGGCACCAGCAGGCGGGCTCCGAAAATGACCAGGATCAGGCCGCCGATCAGCATGAACCAGGACAATCCCAACCCCCTGACGGCAGCTTCCCCATTGTTTTCAGGCTGATCCGCTTCATTGTTTTTCTGGGTCGACCAGCGATAGGTGATATAGAGATAGCCACCCAGCAGTGCCAGGAAGAAAAATCCAACCCAGCGTTCGAGCATCGGAGGGTAGCCTGGTGTGCGGGTCGCCAGGGCAACCACACTGATCAGTACCAGCAGCAGGGCGGCACCAATTTGAATCCAGCCGGTACGATCAAGGATATAGCGATTAACCGGCATCGAGGCGAGTATGCAGGAAAGACCGAAAATGAGACCGGTATCGGCAATAATCGACCCCACGCCGTTACCCAGAGCCAGGCCCGGATTGCCCATAAAAGCGGCCATTACGGAGACGAACGCTTCCGGCAGGGTGGTCCCCAGAGAAATGATGGTAGCGCCGATGACGATCTTCGGCATACCGGTCCTGAGGGCCAGGTCGACCGCTCCTTCGATCAGCCAATCTGCCCCTTTGGCCAGCACCGCGATACTCACCACCACCAGCAGCAGAAGCAGCCAGAGGCTCGATTTGTCCATATAGCTGTGCAGGACCGCTTCGTTGCCGATTATCTGTAACAGGTCATATCCCATAAAGTGAGCTCGAGACTGGTGCGGCGACGAAGTCGCCGGTACGATTGGTTAGAGGGCAATATCTGACAGCTTCCTGACGATTGCGCAAGATAAATATGAGCCGCATGTCCGATTAAGGCAACACACGGCTCATCTCGGGAAGCGTTGGGTTTGTCGGCCGAACCTGAGCACCGCGCCGGACAGCCGGGCACAGAGCTGTTCAGGAGAGGCAGACGGTTCAGGCACCAGAGACGGCCTGCCGCCTCCGCGGGGCAAGGTGGTTTAAAAATCCCTGCCGCAGCTTATTTGTTGCTCAGAACCTCGAGGGTGACCAAGACTTCCACTTCTTTACCGACCACACCCATATCGTAGAATTTACCGGTGCCGACGCCGTGGGCGAGCCGATCAATTACGATGGTGCCGTCGAAGCCGGCCACCTCGGTGCCCTTTTTGGCCGGATGTTCAGTAACTCCCACGAGCTTGAGCGGCAGAGTGAGATCATACTTCTTGCCTTTGACTGTCAAGGTGCCTGCCACAACGAACATACCGTTTCCCGCGTCGGTGATATAGGTCGAAGCGAAGGTAATCTGCGGAAACTAGATGCTATCAAAAAAATCGGCGGACAGCAAGAGTTAGTCCAATTAGATGATATAGGTG
>JARFQM010000353.1 GCA_029287755.1 Desulfofustis sp.
CCCGTACCGCCACATAATGGTCAGTTCTGCCGGAGGAGACCTTCTTGTAGTCCGCGTCTTCCTCTGTTCCCCCGGTGTAGCCGGCCACCACTACAACCACACCTTCGAGCTGCTCAAAAGGCGGCTCCATGCACAACAAACAGCCTCCGCCAAAAATTGCGGTTTCTTCTATAGCCAACGCGGCCGATGAAAACATCGTCAATCCCAGTACTGCCAATTCAGCTGATATCAATATATAATTCATCGCTCATCCTATTTGGGAATTATTCTCATTTCTCTCTAAAGTATGCACAGTTGCAGACGGTTACAAGGGCATACCATTTTGGCCTCATAATGAACTGAAGGGCGGTTGCCTCTGGGGTAAATAAGGTGTATAAAAGACCCGACAACAACTTTCCTCGAGGGGCCCCACATGCAGAGATCAGCGAGCAACACCAAACGGACGAAATTTATCTTTATCACCGGCGGAGTCCTTTCCTCACTGGGCAAGGGCCTTGCCGCCGCATCCATTGGTGCGCTGCTGGAAAGCCGGGGGCTGACGGTGACGTTTCAAAAGCTCGACCCTTATATAAATGTCGATCCCGGCACCATGAACCCGTTTCAGCACGGGGAAGTGTACGTTACCGATGACGGTGCCGAGACCGACCTGGATATGGGCCACTACGAGCGCTACACCGATGCCGTAATGGCCCAGGTCAACAACTACACCTCGGGAAGAATTTACTATTCGGTCATAACAAAGGAACGCAGGGGCGAGTATCTGGGAGGCACCGTCCAGGTGATCCCCCACATCACCGATGAAATAAAAGCCGCCGTAGTTCAGCTGGACGGCAGTGTCGATATTGCCATCATCGAAATAGGCGGCACCATAGGCGACATCGAGGGTCTGCCCTTCGTCGAGGCGATCAGACAGTTGCGCGGTGACCTCGGCAAAGAATATTCACTCTTCATTCATCTGACGCTGGTACCCTACATAAAGGCGGCCGGCGAAGTGAAAACCAAACCCACCCAGCACTCGGTCAGGGAACTGCGGGCCGACGGCATCCAGCCCGATATTCTGGTCTGCAGGACCGAAGTGCCGCTCACCCCGGAGTTGAAAGCCAAGATCGCCCTGTTCTGCAACGTCCCCCAGGATGCAGTTATCACCGCTATTGATGTGGACACAATTTACGAGGTTCCCCTTCATTTTCATCAGGAAGGTCTCGATGCCAAAATTCTCGAGCTTCTCAACGTCTGGACCGGGCAGCCCAACATCGAGCCCTGGGAAAAGCTGGTCCACAACTTAAAAAACCCCAAATACACGGTCACCATCGCCATCACCGGCAAATATGTGGATTTGACCGAATCTTACAAGAGCCTGCACGAAGCCCTTATTCACGGCGGCATAGCCAATGAGGCCAAAGTTCAGCTCAGATACCTGAGCGCCGAAGAACTGGAGGAAGGCGATCCGGCCGAGCTGCTCGAGGGCTGTGACGGCATCCTGGTTCCAGGCGGTTTCGGCAGGCGGGGGGCGGAAGGTAAAATCGAGGCAATCAGATACGCCCGGGAAAATAAAATCCCGTTTTTCGGCATCTGCCTGGGCATGCAGCTCGCCGTGGTCGAGTACAGCAGATCGGTGCTGGGCATCACCACAGCCCACAGTTCCGAGCTGGATCCCCTGACTCCGGACCCGGTTATCTATCTGTGCAAAGAATGGTTTGACTACCGCAACAACATGGTCCAGGTTCGCGACGAGAATTCCGACATGGGGGGGACCTTGCGTCTTGGCGCCTATCCATGCGCCCTCAAACCGGGCACCCTGGCCTCTGAAGCTTACCGGGCCGAAGAGATTTCAGAACGGCACCGACACCGCTACGAATACAACAACGACTACCGCCAGCAGCTCGAAAAAGGCGGGCTGATAGTGTCGGGGACCTCGCCGGACAACAACCTGGTTGAAATCGTCGAAATCGAAGATCATCCCTGGTTTCTGGGTTGTCAATTTCACCCGGAATTCAAATCCAAGCCGATGCGGCCCCACCCCCTGTTCCGGGAGTTCATCAAGGCTGCCCTCATCCACAACACTGAAAATTGATGAAGGTTTCCCCCGTAACGGTAGGTTGTCCCGACGGTTCGACCATCGAAGTTGGAGCCGACCGCCCCCTGCTGCTCATCGCCGGCCCCTGCGTTCTGGAATCGGAGGAGCTGGGACGGCAGGTGGCCGCAACCATGCAGGAAATCTGCGACAGACTGGGAATCTCCTACGTTTTCAAGGCCTCTTTCGACAAAGCCAACCGCACCTCGATTTCCTCCTATCGGGGCCCCGGCCTGGAACAGGGCCTGGGCGCGCTGGGGCGAATACGGCAGGAGATCGGCGTACCGGTAATTTCCGATATTCACGAACCTTACCAAGCCCCTGCCGCGGCCGAAGTCCTCGACATCATCCAGATTCCCGCATTTCTCTGCAGACAGACCGATCTGTTGACCGCCGCCTCGGCGACCGGCAAACCGATCAATCTCAAAAAGGGACAATTCGTCTCCCCCTGGGAAATAAAAAACGGAGTGGACAAGATTCGCACCAGCGGCACCAGCCAGGTAATGCTGGTCGAGCGCGGCGCCAGCTTCGGCTATAACAACCTGGTGGTCGATATGCGCTCCCTGCCGGTGATGCGTGGCTTTGACTGTCCGGTGATCTACGATGCCACCCATTCGGTTCAGCTTCCCGGTGGTGCGGGACAATCCTCAGGGGGGCAGCGGGAGTTCATCGCACCGTTGTCACGGGCTGCGGTCGGCGCCGGCATCGACGGGATTTTCATGGAAGTGCATCCGGATCCCGACAATGCCCTATGCGACGGACCCAACTCCATCGCACTCAACGAGATTGAAGCGCTGCTCCGGCAGCTCGTCTCCATCCGCGACGTCCTCAGCTGATTAGCGACCAGTTATGACCGATGATGCCAAGCATTGCGCCAGCGGGGGGCCCCACCCCTCGGACTGCGAAATTCTCGAAGGCTATCGACGCCGCAGCCGTGAGAAGAACCGGCCCCTGTCGGAAGAGCAGCGTGTGGTGTTCGCCAAAGCCGAGCCGATCCGCCTGCTGCTGCTCGATGTGGACGGCGTACTCACCGACGGCAGGCTCTACTACTCGGACGAAGGGGTCGAGTCGAAAGCCTTCTGCACCCAGGACGGTCTCGGCATCAGGCTCCTGCAGCGGGCCGAGGTGATGACAGGCTTAATTACCGCCCGGACCTCCCGCCTGGTTGCCTGGCGTGGAGAAGAGCTGGACATGGATCACATCAGACAAGGTGTAAGCAACAAACTCGAGGAATTCAAATCCATCCTCAATGAAACAAGTCTCAAACCTTACCAGGTCTGCTACATGGGAGACGACCTTATCGATCTCAGCCTGCTCACCCGGGTTGGTCTGGCAGCCTGCCCGGCCAATGCGGTGGAAGAAGTCAAAGAGGCCTGCCACTTTATTGCCCGCCAACCGGGCGGGGCCGGTGCGGTTAGAGAAATCTGCGATCTGATTATCCGGGCCAAGGGTCTGCACGATACGCTCCTGCAGCAATTCTTATGATGACGCTCAATCGCCGCAATCTGGTCTGGCTCATACCGGTCCTGATGATTGCCACCTTTCCGCTGTGGCGGCTGCCGCTTTCTTCCTTTCTCGCCCCCCGCGGCCTCGATGAGAATAGTGTGGCCACGGGTACGGAGAAAGAGCACGACTTCATCATGCAGAAGGTGCTTATCACCCAGAATCAGGCGGGCAAAAAAACTGCTGAAATACGTGCCAGACAAGCCTATACCAGTGACAAACCAGATGAATTCGTGCTGGTGGACATTGACTCGGACCTGTATGACGACCAGGGTGATATGGTCAACATCAAGGCCGATTCAGGAATCTACAACACCCAGACGAGGCATTTGATCTTAAATAAAAACGTGGTGGTCAGCCGGGACTCAGAAAAGCAGCAGCTGTTCACCGATCTGCTCCACTATTACGACGAGAAGCGGATCATCGATTCGCCCGTTCCCACCCGCATGGTTGCCGAACGGGCCGAAATCAGGGGCTCCAGCCTAAGATACGATATCGTAACCGGACAGTATCTGGTCGGCGGCCGGGTTTATACTGTGTTGGGTGCAGAATAACCTGGTCAGCCTACCTTTGCGCAGCTTCTTACCAGGCAGGAGTTGCCGCTCACCTGCCAGCGCACATTGATGTTGTAGAGCCGCATACCGAACATCTCTTTTTTTTCCCGCTGCGAAGGGGGCCGGGGATCTTCCCGGAGTACTTCGCTGATCAGCTGCCTCAGGGGCACACCGGTCTCAGTTTCATAGGCGCTGCAGAAGTCGGCCGCCTCCGGCAGATAGGCCACCTCCAGCGCTTCCAATTCAGGTGCCGCCCAGCCTTCGGAAGCCCCCTCGATGCGGTCGCTCGACGGCAGGTAGGGTTTTATGTCGAGCACCGGCGTCCCATCGAGCAGATCCACCCCGGTCAGCAGCAATTCCACCCCATGGTCGAACTCGATACCATCTAGTTTTACTACACTGAGGCCCATGAAGTTGGGCCGGTGCGGACTTCTGGTGGCCCACACGCCTTTGCGGCGGCTGCCCCCGAGCCGCGGCGGCCGCACCGTTGATTTCCAGCCGCCCTCCATGGCCTGGTGAAAGACAAAATGGATCCAGATATGACTGAACTCTTCCAGTCCCCGCACCATTTCCCGGCGCTTGAAATGTTCGCACAGCCTGAGCCGCGCCTTGGCCGATGGAACCAGACCGGCTTGTCTGGGGGTACCGAATTTTTCGGTAAAACAGGACTTGATGTAGCCGATAACTTCGATGGACAGTCTGTCTATCATCTTCATACCTGAAAATATGGGTGGCGACCGAGGACAGACTCGTCGCCCCGATCCTAAAAGTGTTGACGGAGAAATGGCACCACGCTAACCTAACCGGGCAGGCGATGATATGCCGATGCCCGAACGAGAAGCGTCAACCTGCAGCACATGTCCAGAGATCATGGCGGCATGGTCAATCGCCACTGCCTGGGTGCCCTGCTCCAGGACAAAACCTGAGAGGAACACGGAACCGTTCCCACCACATCAGAAACAAACGGGAAGAATCATGTTAAAACGTTTCACCATTTCCTTGGATGAAAAACTGCTGGAGCAGTTCGACATCGTTATCAGACAGCAGAAATATGTCAACCGTTCCGAGGCGATCAGGGATTTGATCCGCTCCTCCTTCGTCGAGGAAGAATGGCAGGCCGACAAAGATGTGGTCGGCGTTATTTCCATGGTATATGACCATCATCAGCCCAAACTGCAGGAAAAGGTGACCGAGATTCAGCATGACTATCATCACCAGATTGTCTCAGCTACCCATATTCACATGGATCATCACAATTGCCTCGAAGTTGTCATCGTTAAGGGCAAGGCCGGATCGGTCAACGAGCTTGCCGACCGGCTCCGCTCCCTAAGGGGCGTGCGCAACTGCAAAATGGCAATGAGCACCACCGGCAAGGATCTGCATTGATCGCCGCCCCCTCTCCAGAGAACCTCAATCCATGAACTGTGAGCTGGCCTGCTTCATATCGCCCCACGGTTTCGGCCACGCCACCCGGACCATCGGACTGCTTCAGGCCCTGCAGAGTCGTATCCCCGGGCTCAAAACCAGACTTTTTACCACCCTGCCGCCCGCGTTGTTCCAGAGCTCGGGGGTGGACTGTTCCTATCACCTAATGCCCACCGACATCGGTCTGGTGCAGCGCGACGCCTTCGTTGCAGATCGCCGGCAGACTCGTGCAAAGCTGGCTGAGCTCCTGCCTTTTGCCCCTTCGCTCATCAGCGGATGCGCTGAACTGTGCCGGTCATGCCGGCTGATCATCTGCGACATCAGCTCTCTTGGTATTGAAGTGGGGCGGGTCGCAGCTATTCCCACGCTGTTGGTTGAAAACTTCACCTGGGACTGGATCTATGCTCAAATGGGCCCGGAATCGGGGTTCGATCCCTATATTGAACTTCTCTCAGAGTCCTACGGCAAGGTTGATTACAGAATTCAGACCGATCCGGTCTGCAACCCGGCACCCTGCGATCTTCATTGTGCGCCAATAGCCAGAAAACAGGCGCTGCCCCCTGCGAGGATAAGAGACTTGGTCGCCGCCGGCCGGCGTAAAATCATACTCATTTCCATGGGTGGCGTTGTTCTCGACCTGCCCTTCATCAGCGACCTGCAGCGTTATGAAGATTACCTTTTTCTCGTCGCAGGCCAGAGCCAGAGCGAGGTGCGGGGTGAGAACATCAGACTTTTGAGCGCCCACTCCGCTCCGCATCATCCCGACCTGATCAACGCAGCTGATCTGCTGATCTGCAAAAGCGGCTACTCCACCATTGCCGAATGCCAGCAGACTGCCACGCCGATCTGCTGTGTTTCCAGGAACCTGTTTGCCGAATCGGAGGTGATAGAAGGCTACGTCAGTCAAGAGATGAATGGGGAAATTATTGAGCAGAGCTACTTTCTCAGCGGCACCTGGCTCGACGACCTGGAACAGATGATGCTGCGCAGGCGTGAGCCGCTGCCGCTCAACGGGGCCGATCAGGCGGCCGAGTTCATCCTGTCAATTCTTTAGAGAGCAGCTGGGATATTCGATCTCAAACTCTGATGTTTTTCGGCGGGGAAAAATCTGGCAATCAATTCGCCGTTTTCGAGCTCGTAGAAATAGCTTTTCAAGCCAAAATCCTCCAGCCCGCAGACGAAAAAATCCTTTGAATTGGGCTGTTTTCCTGTCACTTTCAGCTTCACTCCAGACTCCGGTCTCTCTGCATTGGGATAATGCTGCTCACCATTTAGGGGTGCGATCCGAGCAATGGGGCAGCTCGGGAGGACCGCTGATCAGCATTGAACTGATCGTCCGCTTCACCTTGGGAGCCATATGTCTTTTTCCCCCGAGAAGCTTCTGCTCCAGCACGACAAGACGGCTGAGCAGTTCGGTACGCTCCATCAAGGGCAGTTCATCCTCGGCGATCGCTTTGCTCTCCACCAGCTCCTGGCATCTGAAGCAACCGGGGAATTTTAGCTGCCTGCCGTCCGGCCGGGTCATCGAGGCGGGTACTCCATGGGTTCGGCAGACCATAAGTCTATGTGCGTACAGCGAACATCTGCCCTCTTCGTTGAGGGGACACATGAGCTTGGGCCGCTGCTCCATCTGGGCTTGTCTCTCGTACGCTTCAGCCCTGGACAGCAGGGTCTGGCGGCTGTCCTCGGGAAGCGCGGCGAGTCCCTGCCAGAGATAGGCCCACTCGATGTAGGTGTGATGCAGAAAATATGAGTCGCAACAATTGTCCGGGCAGCCGTCGCAGCCATGTCCGAGCTGCTGGGCTACATTGTCGTAAGCTTGCTCCATATCCTCATAGAGGATTCTGAGCTCTTCAGCCAGCCCGGGGGGTAGAATCACGCGCATGTGTCTCCTCTTCAAAACTTTGAACCTGATACAGATAAATCTCAATATCCTCATCCTGCCAGGCTTCAGGCGACAGGCCCGCTTTCTGACAGAGATGTTCCATGAAGTGTCGCGGGCCAGGCAGCTGCTTCCAGACCTGGGGCAGAAATGTTGCCCTGGCCCTGCCCTTTTTCAGTATTACGCCGTCTATCCCGGGGCGCAGCCTGGTGAGCAGGTCGTCGCCGTTTTCATAGTGGAGCCGAACCGGAGCGCTCAGTATTGAAATGTCGATTTTGATCCGCTCGAACTCCTCCGCACTCAACGGCGAGAAGCGGTGATCCTTGAAGGCGGCGTGGCAACCATTCTGGGAGAGCGACTCAAGCAGCGGTCCGGTGGCTTCCAGGTTGCCTATGCAGCCCCGCAGCCGCCCGTCTATCTTCAGGGTCACAAAGGTCGCCAGGTCCTGGTGCAGCGCCTCATCCTCGAGACCGGACTGGTCCACCGCCTCAACCAGGCCCAAACGCTGGCCGATGGTCTCTCTGACCAGTTTCAGCAATCTGCGGCCGTGCACCGCTGGTATCTGTGTACCACCCATATCACCTACCAGGTAACCCCCAGCATCAGGCAGTTGATGCCGCTGCCGATGCCCAGCATTGCGCCCTTCATGCCCGGGACAAAACGATTCTGTTCCATGGCCATGGCCATGGTCACCGGCGCTGAAACCGACCCGACATTGCCCAGAAAAGGCAGAGTCTCGAAATTTTTATCGGCTGTCAGTCTCAGCTTCTCGAACAGCAATCTGGCATGGGCCGAGCCAACCTGATGGCAGAAATAACAATCGATGTCCCCATCATCCCAGCCGCTCGCCGACGAAAAACGTTCCCAGGTCTGCTTTGCGGTCTCGATTCCCTGGATGAGCAGCTCTTCGGAATCGGTTGCCATCAGAGTGGTTTCGGCCTTCGACTGCCCTCCCAGGCAAAGGTCTGAAAAATCGGTGTTGGCAAGCCAGGCACAACTGGCCAGACGGGGTTTGTCTGCTGTTGCCTCAGAGGTGCGGCACATATAAAGTCCCACCGCACCGGAACCGATGGTGAGCGAGGCGAAGGCAGGCTTGATCGTTTTGCGCGTCAGCGACGTATCGTTGAGCAGGGTCTGCATGGTTGACTCGATGAGCTCCTCCGCTGTTTCCCCGGAAACCACCAGCCCATTTTCGACCTGGCCCTGCTCGATCATGCTGCCCAGCAGGATCATACCGTCTAAAAAGCCCAGGCAGGCATTGGAGATATCAAGCACCAGACACGCCGGTGACAGCCCCAGCGAGTGATGTACGAACGAGGCCGTGGCCGGTTCCATCATGTCCCTCGACACTGAGGTGAAGAGCAGACACTGAATCTCCGTGGGATCGATCCCTGCAGATTCGATGGTCTCCCGCCCTGCCAGTGAGGCCGCCTGGCTCGGCTTGGTCCCCGGCTCCCAGAGGCGGCGCTGCCTGATTCCGCTCATCATTTCCAGCCTGCCGGCCGGCAGCCTGAGGCGCTCGTAGACCGGCGCCAGTCGTTCCTCGATAGCCTTGGAACTCAACGTTCTGGGCGGCAGTTCATAGCCGAAGGTATGCAGGCAGACGTTGGTGAAGGACGGCATGGATAAAATTAACGGCAGTATATCGGTTGGGGATGGCGACCTGTTGAGCTCAAAACCTCAACTAACAATCCTATTGAAATCATAGCGTTACTTACCATCTAAAGAAACAGTTTGCTCTTCGCACGTGCGCGTTAAGCGCCCAAAAGGAGGCCATTATATCACGAAGTCCCCGATTCATCCACCTCTCGCTTGGTGAGTTCCCAGCATCTGAAGTTTCTCCCCCCCCGCACGATGTCGGGAGAAGACAGTTTCCGGCTGAGATCATTGCAGGCGTGGGATTTTGTCACGGCGGGATCGAGCTCAAAGCC
>JARFQM010000363.1 GCA_029287755.1 Desulfofustis sp.
TTGGAGGACAGCCTGGTAGTCGATGTCACGGCTCAGGAATTCGGCCACCTGCTCAGCAGTTCGGCCACGGTGCTGATCTACATAGCCAAGCTGCTGGCTATCCGCCTCGAGCTGCTCAACACGGTCAAGCTGATCGACACCAAGGCGACTATGAGCGGCAGCTTGGAGGATATTACTCCCGCCGAGCTTTTCCAGGTGTTCCATCTGCATCAGAAGACTGGAATACTGAAGCTCAACCTCGACCGAGGCGATGCGTCTGTATCCTTTCGGGAAGGGGGTATCGTCAATGCCTCTTATTTGAACTGCGGCGGTAAAGAGGCGATTTTCACAATCCTGGGCGAGGACGACGGCACCTATCGGTTCACTCCGGGATTGTCGGCGACCGACCAGAAGGCCGCGGAGATCGGCGAATTCATGATGCTCCTCATGGAGGGTGTTCAAAAAGAAGATGAACGGGTCGATGCCGCGCAGTGAATCATTAATAGACAAAGATCTTTAGAAGTACCAAGGAGTTTCATTTTGGCACCACGAATTCTTATCTGCGCCCTTCTGCTTTTCGGCCTTCCCTCACTGGTCTCGGCAAGCGACTGGCGTGTCCACCTGACCATCTGCAACCAGGACAAGGCCTGCGCCCAGGAACAGGCGGTCGCCAGAGACGTCTGGGACTCTCAAAAGTGGACGCCAGAGCTGAAGGAAGCCTGCCGCAAACAATATATCCAGACCTATTCGAAAGATTACCGGGCGGCAGTCGACTGCGTCAAAAAGCTAGAAAAAGAGCGCCAGGAATTTCAGCAAAACGAGGCTTACATCGACAGAAAGCGCAGGGAGCACAAAACCTATCGAATGGGCGGCTGGACCATCATCCAGTGACCAGCTGGCGGGCTATCTGCACTGCCTCTGCCGCATCCCTGCCATACCCGTCGGCCCCGATTTTATCACTGAACGCCGCATCGACCGGGGCTCCGCCGATCATCACCTTGATCTCGTCGCGAATATTATTGGCCTCGAGCGCTTCGATAACCTTGGCCATTTCCGGCAGCGTGGTGGTCAACAAGGCGGAGAGGCCAAGGACATCGGGCTTGATCTCTTTCACCGCGGCGATCAGGCTGTCGACATTCATGTCGACTCCCATGTCGAGCACTTCGAATCCGGCCCCTTCCAGCATCATGATCACCAGATTCTTGCCGATATCGTGGAGATCGCCCTTGACGGTGCACATGATGATCTTTCCCTTCGATTCGGCGCCGCTTTGCTGGAGAAAAGGCTTTAGAAGCGCCAGTCCCTTATTCATGGTAACCGCGGCCACCAGCATTTCAGGTACGAAGATCTCGTTGTTGCTGAACTTCTGGCCCACCACATCCATCCCTGGAATCATAGCCTGGTTGACAATCTGATCGGCAGCAAGGGCCGCATCGAGGGCCGACTGAACCAGCGCTTCAATCTCGTTGTGCTGCCCGCCGACGATGGCCTCTTTGATCTTATCCAGCTGTTCGCTCATCTTCTAGACCTCTGTTTTTTAGTTTTTCTTACGCTGTCCATCACCTGATCGCTCAATATCCTTCCCTGACCGCGGTGACAATGGCTTTGAGATTCTCCAGCGGGGTCGACAGGGGGATGGCGCATTCCGGCCCGATAATTTCGACCCCCGCTTCAATCGCATAGCGGGCCTGCCGGTAGACATCCTCAGGGGCACCCTGAAGCAGGGCCTGGGGATTGTTCACATTTCCAATAAGCACCATCTTATCCCCGACTGTCTGCACCGCTTCTCTGGCATCGACCTGCCACTCGAAGTGATAGGCGTTGAACCCGGCCTCGGCGAAATGGTGCAGCCGGTCCGTGCAGTTGCCGCACACATGCAGGATGGTCGGTCCGTCAATCTGCCGGGTCAACTCCTGGTGAAAGGGCAGCAGCAGCTCCGCATAGTGAGCGGCGCTGATCAGGTTGCCGGTGGCATGATCGGCAACCACCACCACATCCGCACCGGCCCGGAACTGGGCATTCACGGAAGCAATGGTGACCGGCAGCAACTGCTCGACCATTTTTCTTACCTTGTCCTTCTCCCCGAGTCCGATCTGCAGCAGAAAATTCTGGGTGCCCGCCATGTGATACGACAGGGTCCAGGGTCCCATGGCCTTGCCGATAATGGCTGCGGAGCCTCCCACATGCCGGCGCAGGATTGCAAGAGCATCAAGCAGCACCCGCATGGACGGCTGCTCCAGAAAATCCTCGGGGAAGACGATGTCCCCAAAGTCCTCATAGAGAAAAGATTTGGTGTCCGGCATCATGTTCCGGTCGCCCCAGTCAACCGCGGCTCCAAGGGCGGCAACTTCCTGATCCACACTGTATTCAGGCATGACCGTATCAAAACCGATGATTTCATGCCCCCCGAGAGCCAGTTCGGCCATCGCCGACGCGTTGAGATGCGCCTGAGGAAAAGAAACACCGGTTGCGTCCATAAGCCCGTGGCAGGCAATAGAGGTCGGGGTGCCACTGGGCGGCCGCTCTTTTTTCCGCCCTTTGAACATCGCCGACATGACCAGCTGATAGCCTGAAGATCGCATAATCTATCGCTCCTTGAGGTTCAACCTCTGATATAGTGGGTCTTTCAAAGCTGAGCCTGGCAGTACAAAATGCGTTGCCGCAGTTGAGCGCTGGACCGGCCGCTTTATTTTCGTCTCTGCGGAAACGAGGTGTTAAGGGCAAATTCCCCGGCAAACTCCGGGTCCCCCCCAAGTTCCAGGAGGCGGGTGTTGGCGGCCGCAAGCCGAGCCTCTTCTCGCAGTTCCGCATCGACAAGCGCCAATACCGCGCCGCGGCCGGCACCGTTTTCAACGACAACGACTTGGGCCTCTTCAGCGCTCTCGGGCAGCATACCAATTGCCACGCCGTTGCGCCAGTTGAAGCGGGCACCAAAGGCGCCGGTGAGGACCAGCCGATCGATCTTGTCAATTCCCGCCTTCTTCAATAACAGCTTTATGCCTGAATACAAAGCTGATTTGGCCAGCTGCACCTGTCGGACATCGGCCAGGGTGAGCACAATCCGACGGCTTTCGGGGGAGGCGGTGTTGTCGGCAATAATAAATTCCCGGCCGATTCCGTCCCGGTCGACCACAACGCCCGGCAGCCCTTCACGGAGTCGGCCGCTGGGCAGGATCAGACCGGCCTGGACCATTTCGGCCACCGCATCGATAATGCCGGAGCCGCACAGCCCTTGCGGAGCAAGACCTGTATCGCCGCCAATTATCTCATAGTCCACCCGGTAGGAGGACGGATCGATTACCACTTTGTCGATGGCGCCCGCTGAGGCCCGCATGCCGCAGGCAATATGGGCGCCCTCCAGAGCCGGGCCGGTGGCGCAGCTGGCGGCCCAGATCGCCTCCCGGTTGCCAAGCACAATCTCACCGTTGGTGCCGATATCGATGAGCAGGGTTATCTCATCTCTGCGATAGGGCCTGTCGTAGAGCATTGCCCCCACTGTGTCTCCGCCGACAAATCCCGAGATAACCGGAAACAGGTAGACCTCGCACCCGCGCTTTAAAGCCAGGCCCAGGTCCTCGGCCGTGCAGACCTGGGCGGAGCAGGATTCGGGCAGGTAAGGGTATGCTCCCAGTTTCTCCGGATGCAGACCGGCAAAGAGATGCTGCATGGTGGTATTGCCGACCACCGTTACTTTTCCTATGTCCCCTTTCTCTGTACCTGTTTTTTCCAAACCCCGCCCCAAAAGCCCGTTCACCGCCTCGACGACGGTGCGGCGCAGCTCTTCAAGGCCGTGGGGCTGATCGTTGGCATGGGCGATGCGGCTGATCACGTCTGCACCAAAGCGGCGCTGGGGATTCGCTTCGGCTGCGGAGTGCACTATCGTTCCCGAGCTTAGATCGCAGAGGTAGAGGGCCAGGGTTGTCGTACCGATATCAAGCGCCAGGCCGAGCGAGCCACTGAGCGCGCGACTCTTCCGGCGCCGCGATCTGGAAGGTGTGAGGGTGGCCCCGGCAAGGTTTTTGCCGAGCGCCTCCCCGGAGTCCCGCCTCCAATCCATTGCCAGCACGGAGAGCGGAGCTTTTATCCTGGCCTGGCAAGCCAGCCGGCCGTTTCTGTTGAGCAGGGCCTCCGGCAGCAGGCGGAACTCGTTGTCAGTGACTGCCGAGACATGCGCTGACGGGGTCACCTCCACCTGACATTTGCCGCATCTTCCCTTGCCGCCGCACTCCGAACGGAGATCGATTCCCTGGGAGGCCGCGGCGGCCAGCACCGTCTGCCCCGCCGGAGCCGTGCATAAAATGCCCATGGGCTCGAAGGTCACCCGCACCTGGGAGCCGGATCCGTCATGTTCGCTCTTTTTCCCAGTCAAAAATAAATCCCCTGAGTGACCGCTTCACCCGGTCGAACCAGAAAGAACTCTTCCTCCGGATAGGGGCCTCTCACCAGCTTGTGAAAAAACTCCTTGCTCCCGGCCTTGATCTCCAGGTACTCCATGCCGAAGTAGTCGGCATTTTTGCGGGCGATCCGGCGCATCGGTTCCAGATCGTCGACCCCGGTATCCACCAGAACGATATGGGTGTAGTGCTTGAGTTCCTCTTTCTTGGCCCATTCAGCCGTTTTCCTGCCGTAGCGCGGCACATAGTCTTCCTCTATGATGCTCAGTGGATCCTTTTTCTCCACTATCCACCCGGGGGAGAGGTAATAGCTGCCGGGCCTGGCCTTAAAATCGTCCAGATAGGCCTGGGGCGAACCCAGGAAAAAGCCAATGCAGTCATGGCAGAGCGGCACGACGATGTCCCGGGTTCTGGCCTGCACACCGACGATGCCGTTGGAGCAGAGGCCATAACCGAGCACTATTCTGTCGACCCTGTTATCCAGGCGATCGACAAGCTCCTGAATGCGTCCAGCCATCAGCGCCGGCGTGCGGTGGAGTCCCTGGTCGAGGTAGCGGGTCTCGATGTGGTCAAGACCGAGGGCCACTGCCTCGATTTCCGCCTGCATAATTTCGCAGGCGATAACCCCAGCCTTCTGTTTCTCTGAAATTCTGTGAACACTCATCTGAGCAGGTACTCCAACCCGTAAAGTGCGGCGCTCTTTTCAATCTGCCGCGCACCAGTTAAAACCTGATTTTATCCGGCCAACGTTGCACTATCACTTTTTTCCGCCCGGCTCGTCAACTCGTTTCTGGTGTCCTCAACCACTGCCACACCAGAGCTATTCAATGAAACCACGCTGCCGTTTACTGTCCATTTCCAAAAACAGCGCCATGCCGGTTTTCATCCTGGCAAAGCCGTGCTGCCGGTAAAACCCTTCCCGGCCCGGTGCCGCATAGAGAATAATGTTGCAATGGGCGAGTTGCTCCACAACACGCCGGATAATCTCCGATCCGACCCCCCGGCCCTGGTATTCCGGTAGTACTGCGCAATCATAGATTGCCGCCTGATACTGGCCGTCTGAAAGCGCCCGGCCGAAACCGATCAGCATCTCGCCGGAGTGGACGAAGATGGTGGTATGGCTGGCTTCAAAGGCTTTTCGGTGGATCTCGGGAGCGTGGCAGCTCATGCCCACCGTTTTCAGAATCTCTGCTACCCGGTTCCAATCGATAGTGCTGCAGCTGGTGCTGAACGATAGTTCCATCATTTCACTCCAGCCCCGCACCCTTCCCGGTCCCATGCACATCGGCCTGGCCCGCTGCATTAGACTCCTTCACTTCCCTCTCCCCTTTTCCAATGAGCAGCGCTGCACCCGCAGCACCAATAAACACAGTTGCTGCGGTGACGAAATAGGCGAAATCGATTCCCCAGGTATCCATGCTCAAGCCGGCCAGCAGCGCCCCCGCCATGATGCCGCCGCTCATGGCCAGACTGAAGACCCCCATCATGGTCCCATGGCCGTAGTGTCTCCTTCCTTCTATGGAAGCATACGCCCCCAGAACAGGCCAGATGATAGCCTCGCCGCAGCCGAGCAGACAATAGATAAACACGAACATGGCAAAACTCTTCATGAACGGAATCATCATGATCACGCCGCTCAGCCAGATACAGCCGGTGACCAGCAGGAGCAGCTTGTTGGACCTGTCGGCCACTTTACCGGCGGGTACCTGCAGCACGGCATTGACCAGCGTCCTGCAGGCAATCACCAGGCCGATCTGCAGCCCTGATGCCTCGATGGTTTGGGTCATCAGCAGCGGCAAAAAGGCCATCGAGGGCACCATGATGATCATGGTGACGAAACGGGCCAGCAGAATTCCCGTCGTCAGCCTGCTGTGCAGCATCAGTACCATACTGCTCAACAGCCCCGCAGCTGCCATTTTAGCAGGAGAGTGCTGCACCGGCATGTTCCTGATCACCAGGGCATAGGCACCGAAACTGAGCGCGGCCATCACATAGAAAACCGATTTAAAACCAAGCAGGTCGGCGACGATGCCGCCGATCACCGGGCCGCAGCCGATGCCGCAGAAAATGGCGATGTTCAGGTAGCTCTGATACCTGCCTTCCTGTCCGGTCGGGGCGAGGATCGACATGTAGGCCATACCGATGGGCACGATCATGGCCGACCCCACCCCCTGGAAACCGCGGATCAGAAGAAGATGCCCAACGCTGCCGGCCTGGGGAATGAGGAGCCCGACCAGGCCGTAGACGAACAGACCGACCACCAGAAAGCCCTTGCGGCCATAACGGTCAGAGAGATTGCCGACGACAGGCTGCAGCACTCCCCGGCTCACTGAAAACACGGCGATGATCATGCCCAGGGCCAGGCCGTTGGCCCCCAGTTCGGTGGCGAACACGGGCATCACCGGGATGATGATGCCGATGCCCAGAAGGGCTATGAACACCGATAACAGCACGGTTATCAGGATCTGTCGGCTCATGAGTTCTCTGGAGGCAATGGGCGAGGTGCGATTTAGGGAAGATCGGTCGGCCGTTATATCTGCGATTCTATGGGCAGCATACGCAGCAAACCGACCATGAAGCGCTGCCAGAAACTGGTGTAGGGCTCCACGGTGAGGGTACGCTGTTGGCCGTCGACCAGGCCGTGCCAGACAAGATAGCTGCTCTTGTCATAACCCGGCTTAAGCTCCAATCTGAAGGCAAACTGGTCAATTTTATCGATGATGGCTTCGGCCAGCGGGCGGGCAATCTCCTCCGCTTCGATGACTATGCCGATTTCGGTGTTTTCAATCACCGAACGGGGATCGAGGTTCAAAGAACCGATAAAGATCTTGCGGCGGTCCATCACGAAACATTTGGCATGCAGACTGGCTTTTGACTGGTAAGTTCTTCCGCTTTTATTACTCCTGTTTTCTGCAGCCAGGTTCTGGTTCAGTTCGTAGAGTTCCGCCCCTATTTTGAGCAGTCGACGACGATAGTTGGCATAGCCCGCATGGACGACGGAGACGTCGGTTGAGGAGAGCGAGTTGGTCAATACCACGATTCTGACCCCACGGTCATGCAACTTCTTGAAAAAATCAAGCGCCTTGCCACCCGGTACAAAATAAGGAGACACGATCAGCAACTCCTCTCTGGTCTCCTCAAAATAGGGCATCAGGTCGGCAAGCAGCAGATTTGATTTCTCGCCGTATTCAAGCAATTTATCCGGATGATCCCAGACTACAAGGCCTTCGCCCTTGCCTTTGACCATCTCGGCTTTAAATCCTTTTAAGGCCATGGCCAGTCTGGACTCGGTCAATTCCTGGTAGTAGACCGTGTCGTGCTGCTGCTCGATGTAGTCTTTAAAATCGGCCGTTTTTCTCTTAACCACCTCAGGTGCCGGCGGGGTCTCTATCAACCTTGAGACGGGGTAGCTCAATTCATGGTTCCAGTAGAGATCAAAGGACCCGGCTACCAGCGCCGCGGCGGGACCAACGGCCAGCACATCGAGATCGAGAAAAGCCATATCCGGGTCGGCGACAAAATACTCGTTGCCGATGTTTCTTCCACCGACGATGGTGGCGATGGAATCGACGGTGAATGATTTGTTGTGGGCCCGGCGGGTCAGGGTACCGAAGCCGGAGATAAATTGGAACACCCTGGCGGTGTTGCGGCCAAAGGGATTGAAGAGACGGACTTCAATGTTAGGATGAGCGTCCAGCACCGCACTGCCGAACTCCCTCCCCTCCATATCCATGTCATCCACCAGCAATCTGACCCGCACGCCTCGATCGGCCGCCTTGAGCAACTGATCTACGAAAAGTCGGCCGACTGTATCATCGTGCAGCAGATAGTACTGGGCGTCGATACTCTTTTCAGCCAGATTGGCCATTACAGCGCGGGCGACAAAGGCATCCAGGCCGTTGCCGAGCAGCAGATAACCATTCTCAACCGGGTCCGGTCCCAGGACCTTGGTTGCTTCCCGGTGGAGCTTGGTGGTTTCGTCTGGCTTGAGAGCAAATGAAGTGTAGCGGCCGGAATTGTCAGGCAGGCTGGCACAGCCGGAAAGCACAAGCAATAGCGCCATGGCCGACAACAGGATGGGCCCGGTCATTACTCTCCGGACGACAAGAGATACACCCCGGTGTTTTAGCGTGGACGAACGCATCGAAGACGATCCAAGAAAATGTTTGAAAAGCAACACATCCGATCTTACTAGTTTATGGAATCTTTTAAAATCTCTTTCTCATCCTGGAGGAATTATTGATGACAAGCCTTGACTCTACCCCTGAATTCGTTGCCAACGTGTACCAGACCATGGAGCGCAACCTTGCAGTCGTCCGCCGCAGGCTCGGCCGTCCATTAACCCTGGCAGACAAGGTGCTGCTCGGCCATCTGGACGATCCCGAAAACCAGGAAATGAACCCCGGATCGAGCTATCTTCATGTTCGGCCTGACCGGGTGATTCTGCAGGACGTGCTGGGTCAGTCGGCGATGCTGCAGTTCATGATGACCGGCCGCAAGAATGTAGCGGTGCCGACCACCATCCACTGCGACCACCTGATCGAGGCTCGGGTCGCGGGTAATCTAGACCTGCCCGCATCCATTGCTGAGAACAACGAGGTGTACGACTTTCTGAAATCAGCGGCGGCCAAATTCGGGGCCGGTTTCTGGGAGCCCGGCGCCGGCATCATCCACCAGGTAAACCTTGAAAACTACGCCTTCCCCGGGGCCGTCATCCTGGGCACCGACTCCCATACGCCCAACGGCGGCGGAATCGGCGCCTGCGCGGTGGGGGTCGGTGGGGCCGACGCTATCGATGCCATGGCCGGCCTGACCTGGGAAGTGCTGCACCCCAAACACATCGGGGTAGTGCTCAAAGGCGAACTCAACGGCTGGACCGCTCCCAAGGACATTGTCCTTTACCTGGCAGGCGAACTCACCGTCTCCGGCGGGACCAACTCGATCATCGAATATTTCGGGCCCGGCGCCAAAACCCTGAGCTGCACCGGCAAGGCAACCATCACTAACATGGGTGCGGAACTGGGCGCCACCACCTCGATGTTCGAGTTCGACGACAACATCGCCAATTACCTCAGGGCCACCGGACGTGCCGAACTGGCTGAGCTGGCTGCCGACAACAGCGAGCTGCTCTGCCTCGATGAAGAGGTCGTCCGGGAACCCGAGAAATATTTCGACCGCGTAGTGGAGATCGATCTCTCCACGTTGGAGCCCCATATCGTCGGTCCCCATTCCCCCGACCGAGCCAGGCCGTTGTCCAAACTGGCTAAAGAAATTGAGGAAAGCGGCGGAGAACTGCTCGATGACATTTCAACCTGCCTTATCGGCAGCTGCACCAACTCATCCTACGAGGATATGAGCCGGGCCGCCGACATCGCCGAGCAGGCCAAGGCCCACGGAATAAAGGCTGCGGTGCCGCTGATGGTTACCCCGGGATCGGAACAGATCAGAGCCACCATCGAACGCGACGGCCAAATGGCCGCCCTCAACGATATAGGCGCCACCCTGCTGGCCAATGCCTGCGGTCCCTGCATCGGCCAGTGGCGACGCGACACCGCCATCGCCGGCAAACCGAATACCATCGTCACCTCCTATAATCGCAACTTTCCGAGGCGCAACGACGGTCAGCCCACTACCATGAACTTCATCGCCAGCCCGGAAATCACGGTGGCCCTGTCCCTGTCGGGCAAACTGTCGTTCAACCCCCTGACCGATAGTCTGACCGACGGCGCCGGCCGGCCCTTCGTGCTCGCCCCCCCAAAGGAGGCGCCGGACGTCCCCGAACTCGGGTTCGACAAGGGTCAATCGAAGTTTCACGCCCCACCCGAGGACGGCAGCGACATCGAATTGAAAGTCGATCCCGACAGCGAGCGGCTGCAGCTTCTGAAGCCCTGGCCCAAATGGGACGGCGAGGATGTGGTCGACGCCCCGATCCTGCTCAAGGCCAAAGGCAAATGCACCACCGACGCCATCTCACCGGCCGGTCCCTGGCTGAGGCTGCGGGGTCATCTCGATAAATTCAGCGACAATATGTTCATGGGGGCGATCAATGCCTACAATGACGAGGCGGGCAAGGGGCTCAACGTCCTCAGCGGCGAGCAGGGTGTGCCATTTTCCACCATCGCCAGGGATTACAAGGCCAAAGGGGTTAAATGGGTGGTAATCGGTGACTGGAACTATGGTGAAGGCAGCAGCCGCGAGCACGCCGCCCTGTCGCCGAGGCTGCTCGGAGCGGCCGCCATCATTGTCCGCAGCTTTGCCCGGATCCACGAGTCAAATCTCAAGAAGCAGCGACTGCTGGCCGTCACCTTCGACAATCCAGACGATGATGATCGCATACGAGCAGACGATAGGGGCAGTCTTCCCGATCTTGACCAACTGGCACCAGGCCGGCAGGTCGACTGAGTGGTCAGTCACGCGGACGGCAGCAGCGAAACAATCAAACTCCACCACACCACTCACCCCGCGCAGGAGGAGAGGTTCAAGCCC
>JARFQM010000410.1 GCA_029287755.1 Desulfofustis sp.
GTCCGACTCACTCAGTACCCGTCCCAGCGGGTCGATAAAGCCGGATATCCCGGTATTGGCCGAACGTACCAGCGATCTTCTGGTCTCGACGCTGCGGTAGACGGTCATTGCCCAGCTCTGGTGCGGGGCACTCGATTTACCATACCAGGCGTCATTGGTCAAATTGACCAGCATATTGGCGCCTGATTCGACCCAGGCCCTGCCCAGGTCGGGAAAAATCGACTCGAAACAGATCAGGACGCCGGCCCTGACCGGCCCCGCCTTGAGCGGCTCACCCACGATTCCCGGAGTGAAGTCGCCGGCCGCTTCGACGAGGGGTGCCAGGAAGGGCAGATATTTTTTCAGCGGTACATACTCTCCGTAGGGCACCAGGTGGCTCTTGAAATAGCCGAAGTCAAACCCTGCCCCGGGCTTCATCAGCAGCGCCCCGTTAAAATAGCGGACCAGCCGCTCGCCGCCGTTCTGCTCGACTTCGAACCAGGGAGCGCCGCTGAGCAGCACGGTGGTGCGGGAATCGACGAAGTCGCTGACCGGCTTGAGCAAATCGTCTCTGCGCGGATAAAACGGCAGGGCCGTCTCCGGCCAGACGATCAGCACCGGCTCGCGCTCAGCACTCAGACTGTCACTGAGCCGTACATAGTCCTTGACGGTGCGCAAGCGCTCCTCGGGTGACCACTTCCTGGTCTGCTCGACATTGCCCTGGGCGACCCCCACCACAGCATCTGGTGCCTTGTCGACAAGCGTCTCGACGGTCTGCCAGCGGTCCACGGAGTACCACGCGCTCAATGCACCAAGACAGGCCAGCACGACCACTCCGGCAACCCGGTCCTTGGCCCGGTAGCTGCGGTGGAGCAAAGCAAAGATGGTGGCGTTGAGCAGGACGATAAGGAAGGTATGCCCATGGTGGCCGACGAGGTCAGCCAGCTGCAGCAGCCGGGGCTGGGCCCAGAGACCGTAGCCGATGTCCATCCAGGGAAAGCCGCTTATCAGCCAGGAGCGCAGCCAGTCAAGCCCAACCCAGAGGGCAGCGGCGGCGACCGGCATGATCAGCCGCAGGCCACCGCTGTGGATGAGGTAAAAACCGGCGGCAAACAGGGCCAGATAGCTGCTCATATACATCACCAGCAGCAGCAGGGCCGGCACCGCCAGGTACCAGCTCAGCCCGCCGTACTGCTGCAGCACCGGCACAATCCAGTAGAGCTGCAGGAGATAGAAGAGAACGCCGCTTATGAAGCCGTAGACCAATGACTTTGCTGCGGAGGGCGCTGCGCCCAGCAGCCCCAAAAGAGGAACCAGGCAGAAGCTCAGCAGTGGCCAGAAGGAAAAATTTCCCGGCAGCGCAAGCCAGGTGAGCAGCACCGAACTGATCAGCAGGCCGCCCCTTATCGGGACCGATTGATTCTCCATCAGCCGCCGGCGTGCTCGTCAAGCCTGATTATCTTGACTTTCTTGATTCTTCTGCGGCCAGCGGTGTGCACAATCAGACGGATATCCCCCACCTGTACGGTATCCCCCTCGACTCCGATGCGGCCCAGAAGATGAATGATCAGGCCGCCGATCGATTCAAAGGGACCTTCCGGTAAGTTAATATCGAGACGCTGTTCGACATCCTCGATATCGACCCGAGCCTTGACCAGCATGGTCGATTCATCGATTTTCTCGAAATCATCGTCGTCCACGTCATACTCGTCGTCGATCTCACCCACGATCTCCTCGAGAATGTCTTCCAGGGTGACCAGCCCGCGCACCGCGCCAAACTCGTCCATGACCACCGACATATGAATCTTGTTTTTCTGAAACTCCCTGAGCAGGTCGACGATGGGCTTGTCTTCCGATACCAGATAGGGCTGATTGAGATAAGCCTCGATGTCGCCCTCGCACTGGGTCTCGCCGGCACAGAGCCGAAGCAGATCCTTGGCATGCAGGATGCCGATTATGCGGTCGGTGTTGTCCCGATAGATGGGTATCCGGGTGTAGCCTTCCTCGATAACCGCCTCGATGATCTCAGCGACCGGGGCGCTGACATCGAAACTGACGATTTCGGCGGCAGGAGTCATTATTTCAGCCGCCAGAGTATCGCGAAAATCGAAGATGGAGGAGATCATCTGCTCCTCCATGCTGCTGATCAGGCCTTGCTCCTCGCCTTCTTCGAGCAGTTCCTGGATCTCGTGCTCCAGCGCTTCAGTGGTATCCGGCGGGCGCCCAAAGGGGATGAGCTCACGCAGTCGTTTTAACAGAGATCCCTTGTCAGCATCCGGAGACGCCGGGAGTTCACTTTTGTCGTTGGGCATTTGTCGAATAAGGTACAGGGCCCGGGTCATGGGAAATTGCGGTTGTCGATCACACGGTGATCTGT
The DNA here is from genome assembly GCA_029287755.1 of Desulfofustis sp. Next base: position 2,357 of record JARFQM010000410.1, read on the forward strand.
CAAATCTCTAGGAATCTTTTGGTTGAAAGTCAAGGACAAAGCGATATACGGCAGTGGCGGGTGAACCAATTCCTGGCCCGCCTTTTTCAGATTCGGCCGGCTGTCAGGTTTATTTCACTTTGATTTATTCGTCAAGCCTACTATATTAGAAAGATTGACCACCGTATATAGAGCAGCATATCGGATAATATCAACTGGCATCACAGTTACAACTGCGTTCAATCGCCAAGAGGATTAATGTGGAAGGAAAGGTGCTCATCGCCAATCGCGGCGAAATAGCCATCCGCATCATGAATAGTTGCCGGGACCTGGGTCTTGACTGGGTTGTCGTCTATACAGAGGCCGACAGCGATTCCGAGCACGTCAGGTTGAATCGATCCGAGGGGCCTGACCAGAACGCCTGGAAAATCACCAGCTATACCGATCCCAACGATATCTTCGCGGTGGCCGATCACAGCGGCTGCACGGCGATCCATCCGGGATACGGCTTTTTTTCCGAGGATTACCGGTTTGCCCGTCGGGCGGCCACCCGCAACCGCCCCCTGACCTTCATCGGCCCGAACTGGAAAGTTATACGTGACCTGGGCGACAAGATCAATACCAAGCGGGTCGCCAACAAACTCAACATCCCCACCATCCCGGGCACTGACTCACCTATCTACAACGAGATGGAAGCCGAGGATATCGCCTATTCCCTCCTGGAAAATCAGCGCATCCTGGGCATCGAAAACCCCTCCGTACTGGTCAAGGCGGCGGCCGGCGGCGGCGGCATGGGTATCGAGGAAGTGACCGAGATCGAGAAGTTCAGACGTATCTACCGGCAACTGCAGAATTATGCCAAGCGTCAGTTCGGCGACGGCGGCGTGCTCATCGAGCAGTGTCTGCGGGACTACAATCACCTTGAGGTGCAGCTGGTTTGTTCCCGTTACAGTGAACGGATCCACTTCAGTTCCCGTAACTGTACCATTCAGTCAACCGGCAGACAGAAGCGGGTTGAAGCCGCACCGGGCTTTCACAGCTCCTGTTTTTCCTACGGCTTCGATGAACAGAAGGTGCTCAGCCAGATAGTGGATTACTCTCTGAAACTTGCCGCATACGTCAATTACGATAATGTCGGGACCTGGGAATGGATCGTCGACCGCAGCGGACAGCCCTACCTGCTCGAGGTGAATACCAGGATTCAGGTCGAAAACGACATCTCCGCCCGGATCAGCTATCTGAACGATCAGCAGCCTAACCTGATTCGCGAACAGATCCGGCTGGCGCTGGGCGAGCGGGCCGGCTACAAGCAGGCTGACATCACCTTCCGGGGTGCGGCCATCGAGCTGCGCATCGTCGCCGAGGATACCAAACGGGGATTTGCGCCCTGGATCGGCACCATCACCGAGTTCAGCTTCCCCTCTCATGACTGGTCAGCAGTTTACTCCCATGTGCCCTCCAATCGTGACTACACGATTCCCAGCGATTTCGATCCCAACCTGGCCCTGGCCCTGGTCTGGGCCGACACCATGGACGAGGCCAAGCAGCGGGCGGCGCAATTTATCGATGAATCGAGAATCCGCGGTACTGATTCCAGCGGCGGGCCTATCATTACCAACCTCGCCTACCTCAAAGACAATCTCGATCGTCTTCTGACGTTCTGATCTTATAGTGTCGTTTTATGAATGAACAGCTCAAACAGCTTCAGAACATTGAAGAGCGGATCAACTACCTGATCCAGATCAAGGATTACTCCAACTGGGGCAACCTTGAGGGCTTCAAGAATACCTGTGAACAGCTCAAAAAGACAATCTACGATTTCAGCGAGGAAGGGATTGCCACTGAAATCCGCAAGCTCAACGAATCCATCTGTTTCCTGGAAGAACGCGCCGAGGAGCAGCTTACCCCGATGGAACGGGTGCGCATCGTCCGCTCCGTGCAGCGCTTCAGCCTCAAGGACATCCTCGAAAACGTCTACGACGACTACACCGAGCTCGGCGGCGAGGAAGACGCCAATATCGACCCGGCGATGATCTGCGCCAAGGCGACCCTGACCAGGAGGGGCAAGAAGAAGACCCACACGGTAAGTGTCATGGTCATTGGCCAGGAATGTGGTCACGGCGAGGAATTCCGCAACGGCGGCTCGTGCCGGCCCGAAGGCAACGAAAAAGCCGAGCGCTACATGAAAGTCGCCGAAACCGAACGCATTCCCATTCACTTCTATGTGTTTACCCCCGGCTCATACCCGGTCGAGGAATACCCCGGTGCCGCCCAGCAGATTGCCAGAAACATTTACACCATGACCAAACTGCGGGTGCCAACCGTCTCCTTCATTTCCGAAGGCGGATCGGGCGGGGCCGAGGCGATCGGACTCTCCGACTACCGCTTGATGGCCAGCCACGGCTACTATTCGGTCATTTCCCCCGAAGGCGCCGCCGCCATCGAGGGCAGGATCGGTGAAGGCAACAAAGTACCCCGCGAACTGGTCGAAGTCTGTGCCGATCGGCTGCGGCTGACGGCCCTGGACAATCTCAACCACGGCATCATCGACCGGATTATCAAGGAACCGCCTCTGGGCGCCAGAAGGGATGATTTTGCCTTCTTCGCCAAGCTGCGTTCGGAGATGGTCAACGCCACCGACCGGGTGGTGCTCTCGGCCAAGAGTTTTCAGTCTTTCCGCACCTGGGAGCTGAGCAGGAAGAAGGCCAGGGCCGAAAACAAGGAACTCGATGTGGAAATCTCCTGGGACCTCTCCAAGGATGAAATCACCCGGCTGCTCAAACAGCGTTCGGAAAAATATCTTGCCATGGCGTCGCACGGCTATCAGGGTCAGCCTGAAACCCAGGAGAGCATGCTTCGCCAGGTCCGCACCCAGAGCGAGCAGCTCTACTATACCCTGCGCTACGACATCTTGAAAAATCAGAAGCGGCAGCTCGAGAAAATGCTCAGCGACGTGTCCGGCGAAGGTTCGGTGATGATGAAACGGGTCAGCGAACCGCTACTGTCGGTCCTCAATTTTCTCAGCGGCACCAGGAAGAAGGAGCCCACCAGACTGATCACCTATGCCGGCAACGGGCAGAACGGCAGTCAGCAACGGCAGGATCCCCTGGAGATTACCGACACCTACACCAGCCCGCTGGCCAACGAGGACAAGGCGGTGTCCTGTCCCAATGCCGACGTGCACGGCTGCAAGGATCTCTGGGTGCCCGATCTCTACGGTGAATTCGCCGGTGTCTGTGAGACCTGCGGACATCATTTCCCACTGGAATATCAGTGGTATCTGGAAAATGTCTTCGATCCCGGTTCGATCCGCTTTTTCAACACCCACCTCACAGCCCAGAACCCCCTGGGCTACACCGGCTTCAACAAGCGGCTCGAGGCGGCCATGGAAAAGACCGGCCGGCGCAGCTCCAACATGACCTTTACCGCGGCCGTGGATACCATCGAAATCGTTGCGTCAGTTCTCTATTCCGACTTCAGGAACGGCACCTTCGGCTCCGCCGAAGGTGAAAAATTCGTTCACGCCTGCAAGCTGGCCCAGAGAAAACGGCGGCCGCTGCTCGCCTATGTGCACACCACCGGCGGCATAAGGATTCAGGAAGGCACCCTCGGGGTGATTCAGATGCCCAAGTGCACCATGGCCGTGCGCGAATATATCGATTCGGGTGGACTTTATATCGTTGTCTATGACAACAATTCCTACGCTGGACCGGTCGCCTCATTCCTGGGCTGTTCACCCTACCAGTTTGCCATCCGCAGCGCCCGAATCGGCTTTGCCGGACCGCGGGTGATCAGGGAAACCACCGGCATCGACATTCCCCCCAACTACCATTCGGCCCGCAACGCGCTGAGGCGGGGACATGTCCAGGGAATCTGGGACCGCAGGGACTTTAGGAGAAATCTTCACAAGGCGCTGCTCACCATGGGCGGCCCCAACCTCTACTACCACTGAAAAAAGCGAGAAAACGGGGACACAATACCTATCGTGTCCCTGGAGGGACACGATAGGTATTGTGTCCCCGTAATTGCTGGTCGGCCTGCTCATAGGTCTCGATCGAGCCGATGTCGAGCCGCCGCTCCGCCAGTTGAAAGCCTTTTACCAGGCTGGTGCGACAGAGAAAATCGATGAAATAACCCGGCGCATCATGATTGGCCGAGCTCTCAAGAAAGCGCTCGAGCTCGCCCCAGACCGACGGCTGGAAAAAATAGAGCGGCGGGCAAACCCAGTGCGAGGGTGGTTCGCCGGGCTTTTCGTGCAGGCGCAGCAGCTGTTCTTCGGCGCCGAATTCCAGCACCCCCGAACGCTGCAGATTTTCCAATCTGTCTTCAACCAGGGCCACGACCCGGTGTTCACTCCCCTGCAGAAATCTTCTCCACAGCGGGGCCAGGGCAAACTGGTAGATATTGTCACCCCCGGAAACCATAATTTTGTCAGGCGAACCGATAAATTTCAGGGCCAGAGCCAGATCTCCGGCAGCCCCGAGACGCTCCTCATTGTGCGTCGCACCGTCGTCGTAAATCTCGATGGCCAGCGATCCGAAGGAACCCCGCTCAAGATGCTCGGTCCGCCAGCGCTCGAAATGACCAGCGAACCTGGCGTTGCTCACCAGGTGGACAGCACTGATCCCGGCACACCCGGCCACCTGCTCCAGCAGGTAATCGAGCACAGGCCGGCCGGCCACCGGCAGCAGCGGTTTGGGGAAATCCTTGGTCAACGGGTACATGCGGGTGGCGAATCCGGCACAGAGAAGCACCGCGTTCATAGAAAACGCACCCCATCGTCAGAACGGCTCAGCCGAACAAAGGCCTGTTCGGCAACCTCAGGATGCAGCTGCTTATAGGCGGCCTCGATTTCTTCGGCGGCCAACGTCGCTCGCGAGGAACGTACCAGACCAACCACGCAGCCGCCGAAACCGCCACCCATGAAGCGGGAACCGAGGACGCCGTCGGCGCCGCTGACAATCTGCTGCAGGTCGCAGACCGCCGGGACACCGCATTCATACTGCTCGATGGAACTTGCGCACGACTGGTTCATGAGTTTGCCAAAGGTCTCTATGTCGCCGTTGTTCCAGGCCGTCAAGCCGTCCATAACACGCTGCGACTCGCTGAAAAAATGGGCGGCCCGCTTCCTCACATGGGTCTGCAGCTGCGCTCCGAAGCGCTCGAAAGAGGAGGGCTCGACACCCGAAAGCACCTGGGCGCCGGGCCGTCCCGCGAGCCTCGAGAGCTCGGCCGCGGCCAGCCGACACTCATCGACCCGTGAGTTGTAGCCCGAGGTGGTCAATTCCCTCGAGTAGCCGGAATAGGCAACAATGATTCGATAATCGTTCTCGTCCCGGCGGTCCTGCAGCTTGGCGACTGTTTGGTCCAGCGTGTCGATGTGCAGCAGGTGATTCTTCTGCCCGAACACTATCGAAGTCTGATCGAGAATACCGTTGTTCAGCCCGATATATTTATTTTCCGCCCGCCTGGTCAGATTGACGTAATCCCAGGCTGAAAGGGTCAGATCGTTGGCCCTGGCCAGGGCGTGGATATAGGCAAGCAGTACTGAAGCAGACGAGCTGAGACCGCAGCCGGGCAGCATACCGTCAAGCAGGCCACAGATGCCGAAGTCGAGCTGGTGGCTCTCCTTCAGTGCCAGTGCCGCCGCCCGGGGATAGACCCCCCAGAAACTGCCGGGCGAGTCGGGGATCTCGGCCAGGCTGAAAGTAACCTTGCCGGGATAGTTTCTGCTCTTCAGCCTTACCTGGTCATCGTCCGCACGGTAAAAGACCATCAGGGTGCAGGCATTGATCGTCATCCCCAGCACCGGTCCTCCCTGATGATCAATATGGGCTCCCAGCGGACAGATCCGATAGGGAGAGGCGATTACCGACATATTCTGGGGACCGATTTCCTGCTCGTCGGCGAAGGTGTCTACCAGAGTCCTCCTCTGTTGTTCAAGTTCTGGGAATTCCATTGTAAGTAAGATACGGGAGAAAGAGGCTCAAAAGGTAATAATCCGGTAGCCTTTGTTGAGATACGCTTCCATCGACGGGTGGCCCAGCAGGTCACCGCCCACCGGCAGGCCCTGCTCCCTGGCCTCGTCAATGCTGCCGAGCTTGGCCGCGCAGGCCTGGCAGACGACATCGATCAACCCCTTTTCCTTGACCTTTTCATAGAGCGCATAAAACGGCACTTCAGGATCCTTGAGAGTTTTCACCAGTTGCACTGCCCCCCCTTCGATGACGATCTTGACCTCGTAGCCTTTGTCATCGAAGTCCAGGGCATAGATCAATACGTGGCCGAAGCACATGAGTTCGGGGTTGTAGGTTACCAGGGCGATTTTATCCATAACAATTCCTTCTGCAGGTTGCGTGTCGCAAGAGCGGCACTCACTCTATAATAATTCTGCCAAGATAGCAAAAGCTGAGAAAATTAAAAGGGCTGCTTAATACAGGACGGGGCCACACTACCTATCAGCCCCATGGGGACATGATAGGTAGTGTGTCCCCGTATCCCCCTGCGTCCCTCTTAACCCTCTCTCGCCAATTTCTGTATATCAGGATGATCCAAAATTACTTTGAGGAGCAGTTCGGTTCGCCCGTCAAGCCGTCTTCTGACCATATGCAGGAGACGGTGCATCAACCGGTAGCCCATTTCATAATCCTCTTCGATCATCTCAAACAGGGTTGCCGCCCGGATGCTCAAGACCTCGCAGGGTTCGCCACAGACTGTGTCGACGGTGAATTGCTGATCACCCAAGAGCGCCGACCAGCCAAAAGAGTACCCCGGCTTGACCGATCCCACCGAAATCGTCACCTTTTCCAGAACCCGCTGCTCCAACAGTATCTTGCCCCGCTTCAGCGAGTAGAACATGTCGGCAGTCTCACCGCTGCGGAAGATCATCTCCCCCTCGCCAAAGCGGAGAAGTTCCATCTCCGGCAGTAATTTAGCAATCATCTCATCATTCAGATACTTAAATATGACGATGTCTTTGATATCGCTTCGCGAGACCATCCGCTTCCCCCCGGGTCATATCCGCCTGACAACCGGCACCGACCGTTGACCCATCATAGTAGAAAATATAATCCCGACAACAGAAACACCACCGCCGCGACACTTATACCAAGTGGAACCAGGCCATTTCTGATGAGCCCATCGAGCTTGCTGTTCAACTGCTCCCGGCTCTCCTCGGTCAGCCGCATCAGAGTCCACACCGGCAGCATGAGCACCATTACCACACCTGCGGCTCCTTTGCGGGCCCAGGCTGCTGTTTTGACAGCTATTCCTCCAACGAAAAAGAGCTCCCCCCACCTATTAATGGTATTTAACGTCTTCTCTGCCGCACGATAGAAGCGCAGCGCACCGGTTCGGTAGAACCAGTCAGTGTCCAGATTGATTGCCCGCATTTCAGCCGGGTAGTACCCGGACAGAATCAGCAGGCAAAAGGCCAGCGCTCCAAAGAGCAGGAGCTGCAGCTGACCGACCACGTGGGCCCCGGTGTAGGGAAGGTAATCGACAGGATACGGTAAAATCGCATAGAGCGGATAGGGGTAGACTCCCAGGAAGACGCATAAAAATGCGGCAAGGCCCATGCCGATCAGCATGTTGGGTGGAGGCTCCTGGGCCCGTATTCCTGAATCGTGTCCGAAGAACATGAAATAGGGGACCTTGATGCCGGCATGATGAAACACCCCGGCCGAGGCAAACTGCAGCATGAGCCAGACGATGACGAGCTTGTTGTGGGCAGCGGCACTGATAATCATTGATTTACTGACGAACCCGCTGAACAGTGGAAAGGCCGAAATGGACGCCGCCCCTATCACACAGAACAGGCAGGTCAGGGGCATGGTCTTGTAGAGCCCGCCCAGGTCGGTGCAGCGTATTTTCCCGGTAACATGCAGAACCGATCCTGCAGCCATGAACAACAGGGCTTTGTAGAGAATATGACAGAACGCATGGGCCACCGTTCCGTTAATCGCCAGGGCAGTTCCTATGCCAATACCGCACATCATAAAACCAACCTGGTTGATAAGACTGTAAGCCAGCACCCTGCGAATATCGTTTTCCAATACCGCATAAAATATTGGAATGGCGGTCATCACTGCCCCCAGCCAGATGAGCAGCTCGGTACCAGGAAACATCCTGGCCATCAGATAGACAGCGCTCTTGGTGGTAAAGGCGCTGAGGAATACGGCACCCGGCACGGTCGCCTCCGGGTAGGCGTCGCTCAGCCAGGGATGCAGGGGTGGAATGGCGGCGTTTACCGCAATGCCCAAAAAAATCAGCAGAGAATCGATGGTGGTGAGACCGACGAAGGCGAATTCAGTCGTCCCGCTGCGCTCGACATAGAGGATCAGGCCGGCCAGAAGGCAGAGACCGCCGACAATATGCACCAGTATGTAGCGCATTCCGGCGGCCTGACTGGCCCTGGTGCGCCGGGCCAGGATCAGGAAGGTGGAGGCAACTGCCATTACCTCCCAGAAAATGTAGAGCGAAAACACATCACCGGCAAAAGTAACGCCCAGGGCTCCGCCTGCGTAGGCAAATGCGGCACAGTACTGGAGATCATCATTCTCCTTGAGGGCGAAGATGACCCCCAGCAGCGTGACGATACAGAAGATGTAGCCGAAGACCCGGCTCAGGGGGTCAATTCTGCTGAGTATGAGTTCATTGCCCAGCACCTGGAAACTCCAGTAACTGCCCTGGGGCGTGCTGAGCAGGATGAATAGTGCCGCTGCCGGCACTGCCAGCATAAACCACGATTGCCCTCGCCCCTTCAGCAGAGGGATCAACATCGCCCCCCCGATCAGCAGCAGAGCCGGCGGAAAGCCGATTATCTGTGCGGGCAGAACCATCATCGACAAGATTTAAGAATCGCTAAAGTTTTTCATAATAATCCTCATCCCGCTTCACCCAGCGGCGCAATAGTTTGGCGATGAAAATCAGCAGAACGCAGGAAACAAATCCATAGGCGGCAAAGAATTCAGGTGCATCTTCCCAGGGAAATTCACCATGCTTGTGGATGAACGGATCGATGATCAGCAGGAGAACAAGGCACCCGTAGAAAAAAAGGAGAAACAATTTTACGTTTCTGGGATTATCAAATACCGTCAATTCTTTTTTCATCCGTACCTCCTCAGATCCGCAGACTTCAAAAAAACACCCGGACAAAGACCAGGGCAAGATAGATGACGCCCACAGCCATAACGATATAGAACGCTTTTCGGTATCCGGGAACCGGCGTATGCTCGAGAACCATCTTTTCCCGTTGCTCTTCCATCCTATCCTATCCTCCTGAAATTGCCTGAATCGCCAGTCGGGCCAGGCGCAAAAACGGCTGCGGGTAGATAAACAAGATTATTGACAGCCCTGCCGTCAGCAGAGGCGGAACAAGACACCAGACGGGTGCTTCTGCAGCGGGGCCCGGGAACATCGACTCGGCCGGGGTACAGAAAAAGGCGCGATAGACGATGGGCAGAAAATAGGCCGCATTGAGCAGCGAACTGACCAGCAGAACACCAAGCATGAGATACTGATTGGCCTCCACCGTGCCAAGTACCAGATGCCATTTACTGATAAATCCGCCGCAGGGAGGCAGGCCAATGACACTTAACGCACCGATGAAAAAGGCTGACATGGTCAGGGGCAGCCGCCGGCCAATCCCCACCATCTGGCTGACATTGGTGACGCCCGTGGCCACGAAAATCGCGCCGGCGCAGAAGAACAGGGTGATTTTGCCGAAGGCGCGCATGCCAATGTGCAGCATGCCGCCAACCATGCCGCTTTTGGATAGCAGCGCAACCCCGAGCACAATATAGGAAAGCTGGCCGATGGTGGAAAACGCCAGCCGCCGTTTCAAACCGTCCTGGCTGAGGGCGATCAGCGAAGAAATAATGATGGTCAGAGCTGCGAGGGTGCACACGAGGGTGGAAAGCTGCAGTTCAGCAAGCCACCCCGTGCCGAAAATTCCGGTGATCATCCTGACAATGGAAAACACCCCGACCTTAACCACGGCCACCGCATGCAGCAGCGCACTCACCGGAGTAGGTGCCACCATGGCTGCCGGCAGCCAGGCATGAAACGGCATGACCGCCGCTTTGGCGAAGCCGAACACAAAGAGAAGCACCAGCAGAGTGGTCGCCTGGGGACTGATTCTGCCCTCCACAATTCCCTGGGAGGCGAACTCCAGCGTGCCTGTTTTGAGGGCGATATAGAGCATGGCTGGCAGGATCATGCCAATCGAGGTACCGAGAATAAATAACAGGTATTTGCGCCCGGCACTGCGAGCTTCCCTGTCCTGATGGTGAGTGACGAGGGGATAGGTGGAGAGCGTGAGCATCTCATAAAACAAGTAGAGGGTCAGTAAATTTGCCGAGAAGGCGACCCCGACCGTGGCCGACAGGGAGAGGGCGAAGAAACTGAAATAGCGGGTCTGATCGTGCTCGTCAAGGCTGCGCATGTAGCCGATGGAATAGACAGAAGTGACGATCCACAGAAACGAGGAGACCAGCGCGAAGAGCATCCCCAGTGCATCCACCCGCAGTTCTAAGCCATAACCGGGTAAAACCTCCACCAAAGTACACTCGATCCGGGTCCCGGCCAGGACAAGCGGCAGCATGGAGACAATGGTCAGGAATTTGAGGCCTGCCCCGGCAAGGGTCCACATCTCCCTTAGATTGGGCGATTTTCTAGACACCATGATCAGCGGTATGACCAGCAGGGAGGCTGATATTGCGATCAATGGTCTGATTGAATCAATTGTGTCCATCGACTCAGCTCAAAGAGTTGGCCCCTATCCTGTCAGCACAGGGATCACCTGATGGATGACCCTGGTGACAATCTGTCCCGAGAAGATTCCCAGGACAATCAACAGCACCGCCGTCGTCAGCAGCGTGATGAGCATATCAACAGGTGCTTCTACCACCGTTGAAGGCCTATCGTCTCGTTCCATCGGGCCTGGCTGATGCCCCGCCTCCCCGCTGAACGGTTCAAAATAGGCTATTTCAAAACAGCGGAAAAAGAGGACGATATTGACCAGGCTGCTGATTATCAGGGCGGCGACGAAACCGTAGTGCCCAGCCTCGATACCTCCTGATATCAGATACCACTTGCTGAAGAAACCACAGGTCGGCGGTACGCCGATCAGTGACAGACCGCCCAGGACCATGGCCCCCATGGTCAAAGGCATTTTTCTGAACATCCCCTTGAGGCTCGTGAGTCGGTCATCGCCTGTGCGGAAGGAGAGAGCCCCGGCGGCCATAAACACGCACAGCGTCATCAGCGCATCGTTGATGATATGGAGAACGGCCCCGCTCATCCCGGCCCTGTTCCCGAGCCAGAAGCCACCCACCATGTAGCCGACCTCCGCCACCACGATGAAAGCCAGCATCTTTTTCAAGCGCTGTTGGGCAAGAGCCATCAGTGAACCGACGATGATCGCCAGGACGGCAAGCCAGACGAGGGGCACTTGAAGCGATATCTTATTGAAGGCAAAATCAAAGGTAAAAATGGTCAGGGTTACTCGAACCATTGCGTAAATCATCACTTTGGTAGTCAGGGGTGCAACCAGAGAGCTGACCACCGAGGGAGAATAGGTATAGGCGTTGGGGAGCCACCCATGGAGCGGGAAAAGGGCCATTTTTACAAAAAGCCCGCCCAGGCAGAGCAAAAAGGCCAGAACAATCACCTTTGAAGGCCACAGATCGGGAAGAATAGCAGCAATATCTACCATATTCAGCGAGCCGGTAATCACATAGAGACACCCCACCCCAAAAAGGTAAAGAGTGGCGCCGATCGTACCCATGAATACGTAGTTCAGACCTGAAAGCGAGGCCCGCCCCGACCCTATCCCAATCAAGGCGTAGCCGGTGAGCGAGGCAATTTCGAGCAGAACATAGAGGTTAAAGGCATCACCGGTGATGAGAATGCCGAAGAGCCCCGTCGTGAAAAGCAGATAGAGGGCGTAGAAGGCGCCCACCTTTTCCTGAAATTCTTTTTCTGCAGCGACCCTGCTGCCCGCCAGATTCAGAAATGATACCAGGGCGACGGCGACCAGAATGAGACTGTTGAGATGATCTACCCGAAAAACAATACCCAGAGGCGGAGGCCAGCCGCCCAGCCGATATTCAACAACGCCGTATGACAGGACCTGTTGAAACAGACTCGCAGAGGCTGCCAGGGCGATCAGCCCCGCGCCAACCGAAAGCGGATAACAGAGTTTATCGCTGAACCACCACAGTGCGGTAACTGCGAGGGCGGCCAAAAGCGGTACGGCAACGATTATGGCAGGTAAATGTTGTGTCACACCTTCCAGTGACGCCAAAGAGGCCTCCCGTCCGTGGCAGATTATAAATGTTCGCCGGATGCAGTGACCTTATCCGGCTCCCGGTCCATTATCTGTTTCTGAATCTCATCTTCCTCGAGAGTTCCGTAATGAAAATAGATTTTCATGGCCAGCGCCAGAGCCACCCCGAGGGTCGCCACCGAGACGACAATGGCCGTAAGCATCAATACATGGGGCAGCGGATTGATGTAGTCGGCGGCATGTATCGCATGAGCTGCGTCGCCGTGGACGTGGGCGATGATCGGCAGGGTGGCCCCCCGCTTGGCCCCGATCGATACATAAAAAAGTATGATTGCCGTCTGAAAGATATTCATGCCGATGATTTTCTTGACCAGGTTCTTCTTGGCAATCATCGCATACAGCCCGATCACGATGAGTAGGATCACCGCCCAGTAGTTATATTTGGCAATTATCAGGGTAGTGATCGCTTCCATGCTACAGTCCTTCGTCCTGTTTTCCAGCCGAAGCAAGATTGTAATAGATCCACACCATCACCGCGGTGACCGCTATTCCCACACCAATTTCGACAATCAATATGCCGTACGACCTGGCACTGACCGGATCGAGGCCCGGAACCAGCGACAAGCTGCTGTAGTTCAAAAATCCTGCTCCCAGGAGGATGCACAGCAACCCTGTGCCCAGGTAGATTATCACTCCGCCTGAACCGAGCAGCGCACTGGTCCTTTCACTGGTCCGCCTGAGCGCACTCCTCAGGTTGTTGGAAATGGCATAGAGGATAATTGCCGCTCCGAAAATGACCCCGCCCTGGAATCCTCCGCCGGGGCTGTGGTGGCCGTGGGCGATCACATAGAGGGCAAAGAGCTGGACGAAGGGTACCACCAGCCGGCAAGTCATGTTGATGATCACGTCACTGGGTACCCAGGCACTGTCGATTCTTTCAAATTCTTTAGTGTCCTCCGGCAGGCGCCCTCCCTTTTCAACCCGGAGGGTGAGACCGGTTGCCAGGTGACGGTAAAAACGGGCCTTCGGAGCCTTGCGATCGGTAATCCTCAAAAGAAAAAAACAGGCGAGGCCGGCGGAAAAAATCACCGCGGTTTCGAACAGGGTATCGTAGCCCCGATAATCTGCCAGGATGGCGGTCACCACGTTGGGCACCGAGGTGTCGTGGATGGCCTGTTCGATGTAATAGGGTGACACATGGGTGCTGGCCGGGGAACGGGCGTCGCCCAGATCGGGCAGCTCAAAGGAAATGGAGAAGAGCAGCCCCCCGAACACCATGATCGCAATCAGCCCCAGCCTCTTCAATCTCTTGTCCTCCGGGTTGTACGGAACACTGCGGCGACGAAAAACACGGTACTTACCCCCGCCCCCACCGATGCTTCAGTAAAGGAAACATCGACCGCACCCATGATGGACCAGAGCAGACACATCATGAAACTGTAGGCCCCGAACATGATCGCCGAGCCCAGCAGGTCCCTTATTGAAATGGCCGAGATTCCACAGATTATCACCATCAGCAGGATTATCAGATCGAGCTGCCAGATCATTTGCCGTTCCCTTTTTCGGGTGCTGTCCACGGACTCAGACCGGCCCTGACACCCGCGTCGAGAATGGCGTGGGTAGCGGTTGGACTGGTAATGAACACGAAGACCACAATCAGAAGTATCTTCAAAGAGGTCTGTCTCTTATACACATCTCCGAGCCCACGAGACCATTC
>JARFQM010000439.1 GCA_029287755.1 Desulfofustis sp.
GGATAAGGACGATTTTATGGTCGTCAGCGTATGGGAAACCGAGGAAGACTGGAAAGAGTGGTTCAACAACCCAGCAAGAAAATCGATCCAGAACGACCTAGACAGCCTGATCGGGGAACCGCCCTTTTTCGAGGTGTTCGAACCGGTATATTAGAACTATTCGTTATTCCTCACCGACCGTCACTATGAGTGCGCCGATTCATGACGTAGACGCCTATGCTGCCTACATCAACCGCGAGTTGAGCTGGCTGTCGTTTGCCCGGCGGGTTCTTGAACTGGTCGAAGACACCTCCCTGCCGCTTCTCGAAAGGGTGAAATTTGCCGGCATCATGGGCATGATTTATGACGAGTTCGTCATGAAACGGATGGGCGGCCTGCATCAGAAAATCAAAAAAAAACCGCATCATATAGGATACGACGGCCACACTCCCGGGGAGGAGTTGGCGCTTTGCTGGCAGGAGCTCCAGGTTCAGGCCGGGATACTGGATGATCTCATAGAGGATGTCCTGCGCCCCGCCCTGGCTGCGGAAGCTATCCATATCTACGATTATCAGTCGCTCGCCAAGACAGACAAGAAATACCTCCAAAACTATTTCAAAAAGTCGGTGCTGCCCATTCTGACCCCTCTGGCCGTCGATGCGGCTCACCCTTTTCCCTTTATCAGCAATCTGAGCTTCAACCTGGCCATCACCATTATTAACCCCGAAGGCAGGACGCGCTTCGTTCGTCTCAAAGTACCCTCTAACAGAAGCCGCTGGGTAGCGCTGCCCAAGGAAAAAGGCTTTGTACCGCTGGAACAGGTGATCGCCCACAACCTCCATTTCCTTTTCCCCAAGGCATCATCCTTTGACACCAATTTTTTTCGCGTGACCCGGGCTGCCAAGGACAACCCCTGGGACCGAGCCCGGCTGGACGATCACTCTGCCGATGAACTCCCGCCGGGCAGCATCATCAGCATGGTCACCGCCGAATTGAACTATCGGAAATTCGCCGGCATCGTGCGCCTGGAGGTGAGCGATTCAATCCCCAAGGAACTCTGCGACTGGCTGGTTGACCAGCTGCGTATCGATCATGCTCAGGTGATGCCCATCCGCGGGCTTCTCGGCTGCTCCGATCTCCTGGGATTGAAAATAGCGGGCAAGGAACATCTCCGCGATCAGCCCCATCATCCCGTACCGCACCCCCGGTTGAGGAAAATTGGACCCGAAGATCATCACGCCTTTTTTGAGGAAATCCAAAAGCAAGATATTCTCGTTCATTTGCCCTATCACGATTTCGACACTTCGATCCTCAGCCTGCTCCAGCATGCCGCCGCTGATCCACAGGTACTGGCCATCAAGCTGACCATCTATCGGACCTCCAACGAATCACCGATCATCAGAGCTTTAATGGACGCGGCCCGGCGCGGCAAACAAGTGGCGGTGCTGGTGGAAATCACCGCCAGATTTGATGAAGCGCCCAATATCGAATGGGGCAAGCAGCTCGAACAGGCAGGCGCCCACGTGGTCTACGGCGTCGAGCACTTGAAGACTCATGTGAAACTGGCCATGGTGGTGCGCGAGGAGCCAAATGGAATCCGGCGCTATGTGCACGTGGGCACCGGCAATTACCATACTGGAACTGCCCGCCTCTATGAGGATCTTGGCGTGATCAGCTGCAATGACGAACTGGGCGAAGACGTGGCCAAGCTCTTCAACGAGCTGACCGGCGCCATTCCTCCCCAGGACTACAACCTGCTGCTGGTCGCCCCGCACAATATGCGTGAACGGTTCACCGAACTGATCAGGCAGGAAGTTTTACACCATCAGGCGGGTAAGCCAGCCGGTATCAAGGCTAAGATAAACCAGCTCCAGGATCGAAAAATAATCCGCGAACTGTATCTAGCCAGTCAGGCCGGAGTGGAGATCTCCCTGAATGTCAGGGGACTGTGCAGCCTGCGCGCCGGGGTCGAGGGCTTGTCTGAAAATATCAGGGTCTACTCCATCCTTGGGCGCTTTCTGGAACACAGTCGTATCTACCGTTTCGAAAATGGCGGCGAGCCGATCCTGCTGATCGGTTCCGCTGACTGGATGAAAAGAAATCTCGACCGGCGCATGGAATCGGTAATGCCCGTCCTCGACCCAGAGATTAAAAGAGAACTTGAGCACATTCTTTCCGTGTATGAGTCGGACAATACCAACTCCTGGGAGATGCAGCCCGACTCCACCTACACACGTAAAAAGGTGGGCAAAGGCAGTGAACCGGTAACTGCTCAGCAGGTATTCGTCTGAGGCTTTTGCGTCTTTCCCCCTCCCCGTGCGCACCCCAAAGGATGGACACGGCAGTTGTCTCGACGGCGACAGGATTTTTTTCTCCAGGACCCGTCTCGGGACACCCGGCAGCATCCCAGCGGCACGCTGACATGCGGTGCGATGCCGGTCTAGGTGTGCGATGCCGGTCTGTTGCAAATTTCTTCGTTTTCGATTATTATGCGACATAATAGGAATGAAATGGATTTGCCAGTTGTGGAACTTCCCCGTTATGCCACCGTTGTTCCTCTGAGTTTCTCCTGCACTGTAGGGCGCCACAATGAGAGCAAAACTGCCAGTCATAGTTTCCGTGCCCCACGGAGGCGAAATAATTGCCCCCGAGATGTCCAATCAGACCCTGCTGTCTCGCAGCGACATCTTCAGTGACGGTGATCCGTTAACCAGGCAGATCTATGATTTCAGATATGATGTGGCCCACTATTTCGAAACCACCATCGCCCGCGCGACGATCGATCTCAACCGGTCACCGGATGATCTTCCCCCGGTAAACCAGGATGGAGTGATCAAAAGTCACACCGTCACCGGGAAGGGAATCTACAGAAAAAACCGAATTCCCAACAACGACACGCTCCGTCTGCTCTTAAAGAAATATTACAAACCCTACCACGACGGTCTGGAGCGCAGGAGCAGGGAATCCCACTTGCTCTGCGGCCTGGACTGCCACACAATGCTGGACAGGGCGCCGACCATCAGCCCCCTTCCGGAAAAGCGGCGGCCATTTATCTGTTTGAGCAATCGGGGAGATCGGCAGGGCAACAAGGTCAAGGGACGGCGGCTGACCTGTCCGCCCCAGATGATACGCTTATTGAGTCGATTTCTGCAAGAACAGTTTCCGGAAGAGGCCCACAGCATTGTGCTCAACAGCCCTTTCCTGGGAGGCTATATCGTAAGGCAACACAGCAAAAACCTCCCCTGGATCCAGATAGAAGTGAATCGTCGAAGCTATCTCTCTCCGGAGTGGTATGATCCTGACAATCTTGAAGTCTGCCACCACAGAATTGCCCACCTGCGCAGAAATCTCTTTGCCGCAATCAGAGATTTTGCAGAGTTCTATTACCAGCACACAGATATTGGCAATCAGGTAGCCTAGTCAACTCAACGGGCCCACCGCTTCTGGAAAGCACAAACCACAGCTAGGACTTTCTGCACCATCCTATCACCGGAAAACGTGATAAGGATTCTCCACGATTATTAACCGGCAAATGCGGCAATGCGGCGCTGTCCCAGCCACCGATAGGCCAAGCTGAGGTCACGATATTCCTATATTGAAAGCTGATCGGGCAAAATTGATTTATAAGTGCATTCCATCGCCACGCCGAATCTCACTTCAGCTTTACCGTCGTCATTTTTTCCGGTCTCAAGGATGATGATGCACCTCGGATATACCAGAAACTGCTCAAAATATATGTTGGGGACACATATCGATATGTTCTCTATTAAGTCCTCGACTGTTTCCGCTTTTGATGTGGCGACGGCACGCAGTTCTCTCAATGGATGGTAAATGTTGATCTCGTCTTTCAGTCCAATCCTGTTGAAAAACACCTGCGCATGATGGGTGATGAGATCCTTTGCAGAGTATTCACGAGCGTACAGTGGCTCGCTTTCATAATCAGTCGATCCCTTCCCGCTCTGAAAAATCTGAAGTTCAGCAGTTTGAATAAAAAAGACCAACAACAGGAGGGGAATTAAGACAAGAATGAGGAGCACTTTCTGAAGCATACCGTTCATAGCAATTCCTCCCAAAGGAATTGAATACATCTGATCACTGCCCGGTATACTTAAAGAATAACCATCAAATCAGAACGATAAACGGAACGATGTGGTGATCACGTAATTCCGCTGACGAGGTTCTGCACCTCTAGAGAGATTTGTCGACAGAGGGGAAATTATCACTGCAATTGGGCCTTGCCGGTGTCCCAGGCGGCTGACAGGAAAGCAAAACCTCTATGTGCACTAGCACAATTCGCGGGTGATATGCCGGGCCCCCTTGAGTCATCCGGTCGAGGGGAAGACCCACGGTTTCGGACTAGCGCGCTCTGTAGTCTCTAAGCACTTCGAGTACATAATCGATGTCGGCCGGCTGGTGATCGGCATTGACCTGGAAACGGATCTCCTCGTCGCCCTTGGGGACCACGGGAAAATTCAACCCCGTGGCCAGCACTCCGCGCTCGGTGAGGAAGCGGACCAGATCCGCCGTTCTGGCAGTATCACGGACCATGAGCGGCACCACGGGATGATCGCCCGGTATGGTCTCATACCCATGTTTTTCAAGGCCCGTCTGGAACCGTGTGGTCATCGCCCGCAGGTGCTCCAGAATTTTCAAGCCCCTGGGGCTGTCCACCAGCTTCAGGGCTGCGCTGGCCGCCTTTGCCTCGGCCACGGTGATCGGGTTTGAGTAGATATACATGGGCGCGGTCTGACGCAGGTAGTCGACAATTTCCGGCGAGGTGACCACGTAGCCGCCATTGACGCCGAAGGCCTTGCCCAGGGTGCCGATGAGCACATCAACCTGGACCCCGCAGTATTCCTCCGTACCTCGCCCCGTCTGACCAAAACCGCCGACGCCGTGGGAGTCGTCCATGACGGTGAGCAGTCCTTCCTCGAACCGGTCCGTATACTTCGCACAGATCGCTGTGAACTCCTGCAGGGGCGCGTGGTCGCCGCGCATGCTGAAGATGCAGTCGGTGACGACCAGGGCCCGTTTGGCCTTTCCTGCCCATTAATCCAGTTTGATTTCCAGGTCGGCCATGTCATTGTGCCTGTAGATGGCTTTGCCCTGGGGACGCGACAGGCGCATGGCCTGGATGATGCAGTTGTGGTTCAGCTCATCGCTGATG
>JARFQM010000472.1 GCA_029287755.1 Desulfofustis sp.
AAGTGAACCAGGAACTCTGCGAACGAAGAATCATCCACGAAGACCGGCTTGAGATCGCTCGTGATTATCTGCACCAATACAAGGAGCTCGAACCAATGAGTGATCTGTTCAAGGCCATGGCCGATCCGGGCAGGCTGAAAATTCTCCTGGCCCTCGACGGCCAGGAAATGTGCGTGTGCGACCTGGCGGCGCTCCTCGGTGTAAGTGAATCGGCTGCAAGTCATCAGATACGGATACTGCGCACCATGAACCTGGTAAAAAACAGAAGAGACGGGCAGATACTCTACTACAGACTGGTTGATGATCATGTGATGCAATTGGCCCGGGTGGCCCGTGATCACGTTCTGGAACTGGCCCAAAGCAGGCAATTATGACAGCAATAACGGAAGTCGGACTGGAAATGTGGAGGATTCTCCTCGATTCCTCCCCCTATATCATCTTGGGCATAGTTGTGGCAGGCTGCATCAAGGTGTTTATCAATCAGGAGTTTATCAGCCGCCACCTGCGGCACGGCCGATATCGTTCGGTTATAAAGGCCTCCCTGTTCGGCATTCCACTGCCGCTCTGATCCTGCGGTGTGCTGCCGGCGGCAGCCTCATTCAAGAAGCAGGGCGCAAACAAGGGGGCGCTTGCCTCATTTCTGGTTTCCACCCCGGAATCGGGTGTCGACTCCATCGCCATTACCTACGCCTTGCTCGATCCCATCATGACCGTTGCCAGACCGCTTGCCGCTTTCGTGACCGGCATTTCGGCTGGTCTCTTAGAGAACTCTCTGAGCTGGGAAGCAAAGCAGGATGGTGATCGGCCCGCGTCACTGAACGTTGCCGGAGGAGGTACGTCTTCAGCGGAAGAGAACATTCCTTTAACAGCGCGGTTCCTCCACGGTCTCAGGTATGGGTTCAAGGAAATCTGGGCAGACATTGCCCTGTGGTTTTTTGTCGGTCTTTTTCTGGCCGGGATTATCACTGTCTATATGCCCGAGAGCCTGTCCCAGATGATACTGGGCGGCGGCATTGTGGCGATGCTGGCCATGCTGCTGATGGGCATGCCCATCTATATCTGTGCGACGGCATCCACCCCCATTGCCGCGGCCTTTCTGTTGAAAGGGGCAAGTCCTGGCGCCGTTCTTGTCTTTTTGCTGGTTGGTCCGGCCACTAACATGACCTCCCTGTCGGTGCTGATCAGGATTCTCGGCAAGATGGGAACGGTTCGCTATTTATCCGTGATCGCGGTGGTCTCGATTCTGTTCGGGCTTGGTCTTGATGGTGTTTACAATTACTTCGACATCGAGGCGCAGGCCGTAATATCAGAGATGCGGGAGACCGTGCCGTATTGGCTGAAGCTGGGTTCCGCGATGGTACTCATTCTGCTCTTTTGTCATCACCTGCTGGATCAGTATCGACTGCGCCGGATGAAGCGCAGAAAAAATCAGTTTATCGCCGATTTTCCAACGGTTGATTCCCAATTCAAAAGTAAACAGGGAAACCGCCAGGTACCTGTTTTCATTGAGCCTCACCGCAAATCGAAAGAGCAAAGCAAAGAAAAGGGTTAAGTTCCATGGCAATAACCCGCCTGCTGATTATAGTCGCTCAGGTGGATTATGTTCAGAGCCCTTATAAGGACAGCTACAAACTATGGACAGACATATAGGAATTTTGACCGCAGGTGGAGACAGCCCCGGTCTGAACGCGGCTATCAGGGCAATTGGAAAAACAGCCCTTGATACAGGACACATGGAGGTGGTCGGCTTCAAGGACGGGTTCCGCGGCCTGATGGAGAACAGAATCATGCGGCTGGAGCGCTCCATGCTTTCTTCGATTCTGACTCTGGGCGGCACGATTCTCGGCACCAGCAGGGATAAGCCCCACAAAATGCCAGTGGGCGGTGAACTCATGGATATGTCGGAGGTGATCTGTGACAATTATTTTCGGCACAATCTCGATGCGCTGGTCTGTATCGGCGGTGGGGGCACCCAGAAGAATGCCTATCGGCTGGCCCAGCGGGGACTCAACATCCTGACACTTCCAAAGACCATCGACAATGACGTGTATGGAACCGATGTGACCTTTGGATTCGATACGGCAATGGAGATCGCCACCGAGGCCATTGACCGGCTGCACTCGACAGCTCACAGCCACCATCGAATCATTGTCGTCGAGGTAATGGGGCACAACGCCGGATGGCTGGCGCTTGGGGCAGGGCTGGCGAGCGGGGCCGATGTCATACTCATTCCGGAAATTCCCTATGATCACGAGAAAGTGGCCAGGGCCATCCGCCATCGTCAGCAGCGGGGCAACAACTTCAGCATTGTGGTGGTTGCCGAAGGGGCGCTGTCGATCGATGAAAAGAAGAAGCGCGATAAGCTGCGTACCAAAAAACTCAAAGCCAAAGACAATGGCGACCTGAAGAAGAAAAGGCAGGCCAGCGAAGCCTATGCACGCTTTTCCAAAAAGCGTGCAGAACATACCCTCAGGCTTTCACAGCATCTCGAGGAGATGACCGGACTGGAGTCGCGACTCACCATTCTTGGGCATCTGCAGCGCGGCGGTACACCGTCGGCCACCGACCGGGTCCTGGCCACAAAACTTGGCAGTGCCTGTGTAAAATATGTCGAAGAGGGGCTCTCCAACGTCATGATTGCCGTCCGGGGAGACGGAACCGAACCTGTCCCCCTTGCTGATGTGATCGGCAAAAGAAAAGTCGTGCCCCTTGACCACTGCTGGTTGGAGAGTGCCCGCAACGTTGGCACCTGTCTGGGAGATTGAAGAATCGGGGATCTGTAGATCTCCAAAACCTGAACATTTTATCCGAGAAGGGGAAATCATGCGATTCTATCGATGTCATCAGAGGCTGGTCCATTTTCTGCTCTTTCTGGCTGCGGCGGTTCTACAGTCTTCCTGTGCGACCACCAGCCTGATTAACACCTGGCATGATAACAGCTATTCCGGCAATAATTCGCTGCGCGACGTTCTGGTAATTGCCGTTACCGAGGAGGAGACGAGCAGACGCCTCTACGAAGATGGGTTTGTCGCCAAGCTTGCAGAATCGGGAGTGAGGGGAATACCGAGCTACAGCCTGCAGGTTTCAGATATTGAACCCACCAAACAGGCCGTACAAAGTGCGGTGGCCATGGCAGAGGCGCGCTTCGTCCTGATAACCAGGCACCTCGGTACCGATAAGAAGCAGCATTACAGTCCGCCCCAGCCGATTTATGTCGATCCCTATTACTCCAGGATGCACAGCTACTACCCGATGGCTTACCGGGAGGTTCGTTACAGTCCAGGATATAGCTATACGGTAACTACGGTCTCGATTGAATCGAATCTCTACGACGCCCGAACCGAGAAGCTGATCTGGTCAGCCCAGTCGAAATCAATGGACCCGAATATGAGTAAATCGTATTTTGACGGTCTGGTGAATGTCTTTGCCAAAGATTTACAGGAAAAAAAGCTATTGTAACCCATTTAAAAGACTGAATCTGGATACCGCCACGAGAGCACCCGGTGCCTGATAATCCGGGGTGTCCTCTAAAAGCCGCTGACCCCGGGAGGCTGAGATGATCATCAGGGGAGATAGAAAGGAACTTGAGCGGCGGGCTGCTGATTTGCTGGCTGACGCCCTTGCCAATGTTCTCGCCAGAAGGCCTGTGGCCGGTTTTGGTGTCGTTGGCGGCCGCAGTGTTGGTAATGTTCTGCAGCTTCTGGGCAGGGCACAGGTTGACTGGGGGCGGGTTCATTTCTTCATGCTGGACGAGCGCCTGGTCCCCCCAGACCACCCCGACTCCAACTACCGGCTCGTAGCTTCCTTCGTCTCATCCTTTCTGCCTCCTGTCAATCTGCACCCCTTCCTGCATGAACCTGGAGAAAAGCAGGCGGCTTTGCTGCGTTACCGCCGGGAACTGGAGAACTCCGCTGGGCGGCTGGAAGTGCTGCTTCTGTCGAGTGGTGAGGACGGTCATATTGCCTCGCTCTTTCCTGAACATGAAACGATAGACAGCCAGGATGACTACTTTCTTGTCACCGCATCAGCCCCTAAACCGCCGCCGCAGAGGATGAGCGCCTCCCCGAAGTTGATTGCCAGGGCATCAAGCGCGGTGCTGTTGTTTTTCGGCAGCGCCAAGCAGCAGGCTTTCAGAGAGTGCCTCGACGATGCCGTCTCCGTCAGAAGGTGCCCGGCCGGATTAGTCAGAACCATAGATAATCATTATATTTTGACCGACAGCGACGGAGGTGCAGGTGAGTCTTGAATCACATATGGCCATCATTTTCGGGGCCACCGGGGACCTTGCCAAAAGAAAGTTGCTCCCCTCATTTTACCGGCTCCTGGAAAGGCAACAAATGGGGAAGGGGACTGCCATCCTCTGCCTTGGACGCAAACCTTACTCCAAGAGCCAATACCTGGAGCGCCTGGAGCTCAACAACTTTATCGACCAGCCCGAGGAGCCCCTTCTCAGACGGTTGACGGAAATGATTCATTACCGGAGCTTCGATCTGACCGAGGGGACCGCCGCCGAACTGGAGTCAATTGTCAGGGAGGTCAGGAGCCAGACCAACTGCGGTGACAATACCCTGTTTTACCTGGCCCTGCCGACCACCGTTTTCGGTACCGTCTCAGCCATCATTGAGCCGCTTATCGATGAACAGGGCTGGAAGCGTGTGGTCTTTGAAAAACCTTTCGGCAGCGATCTTTCCTCGGCCCGTAAGTTGAACCGGCAGATTTCAGCGGTACTCGATGAGGAGCAGATTTACCGGGTCGATCACTATCTCGGCAAGGAACTGGTCCAGAATATCCTCTTTCTGAGGTTCGCCAATGAAATTTTCTCCTGTGGCTGGAATCGCGATGCCATCGACAGTGTGCAGATTACTGTCAGCGAGTCACTTGGCGTCGAGGAGCGCGCCGCCTATTACGACAAGAGTGGAGC
>JARFQM010000474.1 GCA_029287755.1 Desulfofustis sp.
TCATCGGAATCGAGAAACGCCAGGCAGCTCCCTCGAGCCATCCTGATGCCTGAATTCCGTGCCGCGGCCGGCCCTCGGTTGGCTTGAAAATGATAGCGGAGGTTTAAAGGATGCGCCTCCTTGAACAGGACCACGTCTTGCCGGGTTTCGTCGCTGGAGCCGTCGTCAACAACGATCACCTCGGCCGGCAAATCACGCTGCCGGGCAACTGAGGCAAGGGCCTTGAGCAACCGTTTCGATCTGTTGTAAGTTGGTATGATTACCGAAACATCGATCATAGGGGTAAAACCGTTTTATTCCTGATTACTCCAAGGAAAGGTGGCAATTATACTGTCATCTGCGGTATATTGGTAGCTTTACTCGATGATTAATTGCTTATCGCTCCTCGTTAGTTGCCAGCGGCTGATACCGTCCGCGGAGTCCATCGATTTGAACTGATTCAGGTGCTGGTAGCCTGACTGATTGGGGTGCTGAGGAGCGCTGCACCAATTCTGAAATGACTACTGAAATATTAATAAATTCAAGAAGATATGAGGTGAGAATCGCTCTTGTCGAGAGCGGGAATCTGACTGAATTTCACCTGCAGCGCCCCACAGAAAAAGGGTTGATGGGAAATATTTATCTTGGCCGCGTGGTCAGGGTACTTCCTGGAATGCAGGCAGCCTTCGTCGATATCGGTCTTGAGCGGACCGGGTTTCTCTACGTGGATGATATCTACGTGCCGGCATCCCAGAGGCGGCAGCTCGCCGCCGGATTAAACGGTTCCGGCCGGGACACCTCGGCGATTACTGCTGAGCTGGCTGATAAACCCAGCGCCCATGGACTGAAAATTGAAGACCTGATCAGTGAAGGACAGGAAGTCATGACTCAGATCAGCAAGGACCCCATCGGCACCAAAGGGGCGCGTCTGACCTGCCAGATAACCTTACCCGGAAGAAATCTGGTCTTCATCCCGCAGACTGACCATATCGGCATTTCCCGCAAAATCGAGGATGAAGATACCAGAAGTTCCCTGCGCGCCATGATCGAGGAATTACGGCCCGAAGAGGTCGGCTTCATCGTCCGGACCGTGGCCGAACGAGCCCCTAAAGACGACATCCAGGCAGACATGGAATTTTTGATGCTGCTCTGGGATGAAATAAGGGGCCGCGCCTCATCCGCCAGAATTCCCTCCCTGATCTACGAGGACCTCGACATCACGCTGCGCTCTGTACGAGATCTGTTCACCAGTGATGTGGATTACCTGATCATCGATGATGAAAAATCCTATGACTCGCTGATGAATTTCGTCAATACCTTTACCCCCAAACTTAAAAATAAGATTTCCCTCTACCGGGGTGAGCTTCCTCTTTTTGAGGCCTACGGTATCGATGTGGAAATCAGCAAAGCACTGGAGAAAAAGGTCTGGCTGAGATCGGGTGGCTATATCATCATAGAAAATACTGAAGCCCTGACGGTGATCGACGTCAATACCGGCAGGTTCGTTGGTAAAAATGATCTCAACGAGACCATCTTCAAAACCAACATGGAGGCAGCCAAAGAAATTGCCTACCAGCTGCGGCTCAGAGATATCGGCGGTATCATTATAATCGACTTCATTGACATGGATGATGAACTGCATCGTGATGAGCTGTTTACCACCTTCAAGGAAGCGGTGAAAAAAGACAAGAGCCGGGTCAACATCCTCAAGCTTTCTGAATTTGGTCTGGTTCAGATGACCAGGAAACGACACAGTGAAAATCTCAATCAGATGATGTGTGAACCCTGTTATTATTGCGCTGGCGAAGGCGTGTTGAAATCACGTCGGACGATCTGCTACGAGATTTTTCGTAAAATCAGCCGCAACTCCGACCGGGCCGACGGGTCTGCGGTCACCGTAAGAGTCAATCCCCGTATTGCCGATATGCTCCTCAAGGAAGAGGAACTGACCGTCAATCAATTGGAAAATGATATTCGTAAGCGATTGATAATCGCTCCGGCCAAGGATCTTCACATCGAAAAATACGAAATAATCTGGCAAAGCTGACTGCCGGTTCGGGAACTTCAACCATGTCACGATTAAGACACTCGAGAAGCAGATCAAAATCGACCTTCCTACTTTTCTTCCTGCTCCTGCTCATCGGCAGTGGTACTGCCGCCTTCTTTCTCTTCTTTGAAGGGGAAAAACCGAAGCTCACCCTCGACTCTCCTCAGACTTACCTGGGTACGCAGAGCATGGTAGAGATAAGTGGAGCTGATGGTAAAAGCGGGCTCAGGCATCTCAGAGTCAGGATATCCCAGGGTGAAATTGCCAAGGAACTCTATGTCGAGGAATTTCCCAGAAACGGTTTCACCGGCATGATAGGACAGCCCCAGAAAACGGTCAAGATTCCCTTCAATCCAGCCGATTCTGGTTTCCAGGACGGTCCGGCCCAGATAGTTCTGGAAGCCTATGATTATTCCCTTCGAGGTCTTTTGAAGGGCAACAAAACAATCGTCACCCACGAGCTTTCTATTGACACCACACCGCCGAAGGTCTCGATCCTGCACAGCGAGCAGTATATCAATCCCGGCGGCACCGGCATCGCCATCTATCGTTTGACCGATCCTGACATTACCAGCGGAGTTCAGATCAACGACCGGTTTCATCCAGGCTTTCTGGTTGGCGACGGCAGGGACGATACCTTTATCTCTTACTTTGCTCTGCCCTACTCAGCCAACCAACTCGATACTTCGTTCGTGGTTGCTGTTGATCCTGCAGGAAACAAAACGCAGCTTCCTTTTACCGTGATTTTCAAGAAGAAGAATTTTCGCCAGGACAGGATCAACGTCTCGGATGGTTTCCTCGACAAGAAAATCCCCGAGTTCATGCAGTACTACCCGGAGATGTCCGGGACAATGGTTGACAAATACCTGTTCACCAACAAAGAGGTTCGCATCCAGAATAACAGCAAGATTTCAGAACTCTGCGGGTCTCCCCACAAACAGCGCTTGTGGGAGGGCAAATTCCATCGCATGCCGGGAAGCAGCAGGGCCGGTTTTGCCGACCATAGAACTTATTTTTACGGCAGCAAACCCATCGACAGACAGGTGCACCTAGGGATCGACCTGGCCTCCACCAGGAACGCCGAAGTCAAAGCCGCCGAGAAAGGAATTGTCATTTACGCTGATTATCTTGGCATATACGGCAATATGGTGATGATCGATCACGGTCAGGGGATATTCAGTCTCTACTC
Source organism: Desulfofustis sp. (assembly GCA_029287755.1). The sequence goes on from JARFQM010000474.1 coordinate 3,216, forward strand.
CCACCTGAGCAAGATCGACGTGGCACCGAACGACGAGGTCGACAAATTAACGGTCATTGGCCTAACCGGAACCACCGGCATGGCGGGCGGAGACCATCTTCACTTCTCCATGCTGGTCAACGGTGTATTCGTCACCCCCCTAGAGTGGTGGGACCAGCACTGGATTGACGTAACCATAGAAGACCCGCTCACCGAATCGCGCTTTCAGTAAATTGGCTGTAAGGTTCCGCCCGACTCCAAACAGAATGAGCCGGTGCCCGCGCAGCATTTCACGACTTCACCACCCTTTATGTCTACAAGCCAAATAAAAAACAGACTTCCCCTGCTTTTTTACAGTTATCTGGCGACGGAAATGCTGGCACCGTTCTTCGCCAGTTTTCTGATCATGAACGGCGTCTTTTTTCTGGTAAAGCTCATTCCCTTTTTAAACCTGGTACTGGAGCTCAATATCAGTTTGGGGGACTTCATCAGGCTTTTTTCCTACCTGTTCCCCAACATGTTCCTCTATTCTGTGCCCATGGCCGCCATGCTGGGCATCACAGTGGGCTTCTCCAGGCTGGCCAACGATAGCGAAATACTCGCTTTCAAGGCCAGCGGCATCGGCATCTATCAAACACTGCCGCCGCTGATTGGCATAGCGCTTATCATCTCACTCATAACCGGTTATTTTTCCATCAGGCTTATCCCGGCCGGCGATACGGCAATGCAGCACATGATGTATCAGCTTGCCAAGGAAAAAATTGACAAGGGCATCAGAGAGAGAACCTTCACCGAGGCGCTGGGAGACCTGGTCGTCCATATCGATTACACCGATCCGGACACCGGCATATGGAACAATGTCTGGGTGTCCGATATGCGCAACAGGACCACGCCGGCCATTACCATGGCGCGTTTTGGGACCATGAACACCGACATGGAAACAATGGTGGTAACCCTCATCTTAAAAAACGGTTCCATGCAGATTCCTGAAGAAGGCAGGGCCCAGACTGTCTCCTTCGATCGTTATGTCATCAATATTCCTCTGAAGCTGCCCGCCCGATCTCCCAGCGTCAAGAAACGCGGGACCATGAACATGACTGAACTCATGGACATGGCCAGGGAAAAAGGGCTTAAGACTCCTGCAGGCAGATCATATCATACCGAGTTCCATAAAAGACTGGTCCTGCCGGTCGGCTGTTTTTTCCTTTCCCTGCTGGGCATGCCGCTGGGTCTGCAAGCCGGACCCGGCAGACGTGCAATAGGGATCCCCTTCGGCCTGACGCTCTACATCACCTACTACATCATGTTCACGATGTCGAGAAACCTGGCCACCGGGGGAGCGCTGCCTGTACCACTGATCATGTGGATGCCCAATGCCCTCTTTTGTATTTTCGCCATCGTATCAATCAACAAGGTCGCCCATGAACGACCGCTGGTATCTCCCTATGTTCAGCACCTGCTTGAAAGATTCGTTACCGTGGTGGTGGATTTGTTTCACAAGGGCTACGCGCTCATTCGCAGGAGCGACGGCAGTGCCCATGAGGATGGGGTGGAGCAGGCGGAGCAGAAAAAAATACTGCGCGGAAACGCCAGGACTCGGATTTTTCATTTTCCAGAATGTGACTATTACTATAGTCAGGACTGTTCAGTCGAATTCAAAGACAGCGGGGTTGCCCTGAAAGCTGGGTTTGACCCCTGTATGTTCTGCAGAACAATCCTGGTGGACAAGCAAGCCGAAGAACGTCAATCTGAGTAAACGGGTGGGGTAGAATGACAATACTTCCAAATTCCGAACAGATGCGACAGATCGATCAATGCGCTATCAATGAGTTCAAAATTCCCGGCATCGTCCTCATGGAAAATGCGGGGGCCGGTACCGTTATTCTGATGGAGCGACTTCTCGGGTCACTGGAAGGCCTCCTGTTCCCCATTTTTATCGGTCCAGGCAACAACGGCGGAGACGGACTCGTTATTGCCAGGCATCTCCACCAAAGAAAGGCCGTTCCACTGCTCATGTTTCTGGTTGAACCAGGACGCCTCAAGGGAGACAGCGCGGCCAACCTGGCAATTGTTGAAAAGCTCGGACTTACGTCGCTGAGCTGTACGAATTCCAAGACCCTTAAAAAAGTGTTGGGAACCATCGAGCAGATGGCGCTTAGGCATGGTCCGCCGACAGCCTTGATTGATTCGATTTTCGGCACCGGACTCTACCGCGACATCGCTGGTCACTTTTCCGAGGCCATTGAACTTATCAACAACTTGAGCAGTGCCCGAAACATTCCGGTTATTGCCGTCGACACGCCATCCGGACTCAGTTCCGACACCGGCGAGATACTGGGCTGCTGCATCAGGGCCTGGACCACCGCCACCTATGGTTATCCGAAGCTCGGCCAGGCGCTGCCATCGAGTCGGTCCCTGGTCGGCGAACTCCAGGTGATTGATATAGCGATCCCCCCCGAAGTGCGCGAACGGGTGCAGGTGGATATCGCCACGGTGGATCATCATGAACTCTCGGCAGTGCGCAGCTGTCTGCAGAGGCCGCAGGACAGCCACAAAGGCAGCTTCGGTCACCTGTCGATCCTCGGCGGCTCCGCCGGCAAGACCGGCGCCGCACTGCTCGCCGCCCGAGGCGCCATCCGCAGCGGCTGCGGACTGGTGACGATCTGTACACCGTCAGGCCTCAACACCATTTACGAATCAGCACTTGCAGAAGCAATGACCATGGTCGTTGAAAGTGATGATTATCT
>JARFQM010000014.1 GCA_029287755.1 Desulfofustis sp.
GATATCGGTACGGGCGGCTCCGATTTCAGCTATCAGCTCTATGCCGCAATCGGCTATCGCTTCGGCTGGGGCGACATCCGGTTTGGCTACCGCTATATTGACATTGAGATGGACGATGACATGATCATGGAGGACCTGCAGCTGGGCGGCCCACTGCTGGGCATTGGGTTCAGGTTCTAGATTCATCAAAAGAATATTCTAAATATTATGCGCTTTGTATTAAATCAGTTGAGGGCTGCACGGCTGTTCTGTGCAGCCCTCATTATTTGTTCTCTTTCTATTAACGGTTGTGGATCGCTGCCCACAAAATCGGATCAAGCTTCACATCGCTCCCCGGACAGCGTCCAGGGGTCTGAACTGGCCCGCATCTTCGTTGACAGAGCCAACACCGATACAACCCATTCAGGTTTTATCCTATTACGAAATGGCGATCGCGCTTTGTATGAACGGGCAGCGCTTGCCGATATCGCCGAGCATACGATCGACGCGCAGTATTATATCTGGAACAGTGACAGAAGCGGCAGATATCTGGCGCAAAAGCTCATTGAGGCTGCCGATCGAGGTGTCTCCGTACGTATTCTCCTCGATGATTTCAGTATCGGCAATCGTAACCAGCAAATCCTTGCGGTTCATAGTCATCCACAGGTCGAGGTCCGTGTCTACAACCCGTTCGTAAAACGATCCGGCATTGCCAAATGGTTCAATTTTGCATTTGACTTCGAGCGCCTCAACCGGCGTATGCACAACAAGACCTATACGGTTGACGGTACTGCAGCAATTGTCGGTGGGCGCAACATCGGAGACGAATATTTTAACCACAACGAGCAGGTGAATTTCAGGGATCTCGACGTCTTCACCGTCGGACCGGTGGTCACGGACGTCTCAACGGAGTTTGAAGAATACTGGACCAGTCCATGGGCAATACCGATCGATCAAATTGTTCGATCCAGCTCGGATCTGTCTGAGCGCGAACGCCTGGCCGAGCTCATTGAAAAGCAAAGGGTCGATTCCCTGGATTTGTTGTTTCCCGTTAAAACGACTTCACCCCGAGCGCATTTCCTGCGCTCGGTCGAGGAGTTGGTATGGGCACCGGCCACCTTTGTCTACGACCGTCCTGGTGGTGATGACAAGACGGCTTATCCAGAAGGTCCCAAGCGAGTGGCCTCTCACCTTCTGCAGCTGGCCGGCACCAGCAAAGAAGAGGTCCTGGTTGAGTCGGCATATTTTGTCCTCGACGATCTTGGCCTCGATCTGGCAGGCCAGCTGCGCGATAGAGGGGTGAGGATGCGTGCTTTGACGAATTCAATGGCTTCAAACGATGTACTTCCCAATCATGCAAGCTATGCAATGGTCAGAGAGCGTATGCTCGAAGAGGGAATCGAACTGCATGAACTGAGGCCGGATGCTCGATCATGTCTTGATAGTGTAGGAAGACGATCATTCTGCGACTCAGATAGCTTTTTCGGGCTGCATGCAAAGTCAGCCGTATTCGACAGAAAAACGATTTATGTCGGATCCTGTAACCTGAATCTGCGTTCTGCTTACCTGAACACCGAAGTCGGCATGTTCATAGAAAGTCCGGTTCTGGCGGAAAAACTGACAGCGCAGATAGAAGTGAACATGAGACCTGAAAACAGCTGGAGGCCGCTCTTGAAAGACAATAATGTCGTCTGGAGAGTGCAGGAAAACGGAGAAGAAACAATCGTCCCGTATGAACCGCACACAGGTTTTAGAGAACGCTTTAAAGAGGGGATACTGACGCTGGTACCCGGCGCCGAATACTATTGATAAAACATGAAAACTCACCTATTCAAAAGTAGCCTTGACTGGTTATCTGCACGTATCCGGTCGATACCGCTGTATCGCTGGTGCCATCTCATCATCGCAAATGTTGCTGTGATAATGCTGATAGGCTGTTCGGCGACAGGAAAGATTACCAATCTCCCGGTACAACAGGTTCCTGATTCCGGGACGAGGTACAGTTTCACCAATTACATGGAGAGCCATGATCTTGGAAATATCATGTTCATTCTTGCGTTTTCCGGCGGCGGTACGAGGGCGGCGGCACTCTCCTACGGTGTTCTCGAAGAATTGCGGGATACATCATTTGAAGCGAGTGGAAAACCATATCGGCTGCTCGACGAGGTCGATCGAATATCTTCGGTTTCCGGCGGCAGCTTCACGTCGGCCTATTACGGCTTGTTCGGTGATCGCATCTTTTCAGACTTCAAGGAGGTGTTTCTCTACAAGGATATTGAAAGTGAATTGATGAGCAGAGTATTCGGGCTATTCGATACCGTAGGACGGTCATTTTCCGGCGAGAGCAGAACGGAAACGGTAATTGACTACTACGATAAAAACATATTTGAAGGCAGGACTTTTGCGGATCTCCAGGAAGCGAACACGCCCTATACCCTGATCAACGCCACGGACTTGAACTCACGCAGTCAATTTGTCTTTTCGCAGAGACAATTCGATTTTCTCTGTTCAGATTTGTCCGAGTTCAGTGTCGCCCGGGCCGTTGCAGCATCCTCCGCCGTACCGATCTTGTTTCACCCTGTCCTTGTCGAGAAGCACGCAGCCTGTAATTTCGAAAAACCCGAGTGGCTCATTGACGTCGAAAAAGATGCGGACCCGACAAAAAATATTCGTCTGCATGAACTGGTTGAGTCAATGAGTTTTTATTTAGATGACGACAGCCCCCCCTATGCAACACTGGTTGACGGAGGGGTAACGGACAACCTTGGTCTGCGCGCCATCTACAGAAACATGATGCTTTCCGGTGGAGCGCTCGAGTTCTATAACAGCCAGGCAGACCGAGTTTCTTTCGAGCACATCGTCGATCTGGTGGTCAATGCTTCGACCAACGCGGTGACAGAGGTCGGCAAGAGCCAGATCATCCCATCCGCCTTTGAAGTATTGACCGTGATGACCGACATTCAGCTTCATCTATACAACACAGAAAGCAACAGCCTGATTAAAGAGGAGCTGACCAGGCTCATAGAGGGATTGTCGATATCAGGCAGGCAGATAGAACCATATTTCATCGAAATAAGCGTCGAAGATATCGATGACCCTGCAGAGCAACGGTATGTGAATGAAATTCCAACCAGCTTTTATCTGGAAAGAGAACAGGCGGATATGCTCATCGCGACAGCGAAAAAGCTGCTGCGCAAAGACAAGGGGTACCAACGGTTGCTGAAAAATATCGGTGCTGATCAGTCTGCAGATAATGGCCAAGATTAATAATCTTCTCGCCGTCGGTGACTGTATCACGCTGGGAGTTGGGGAATGCCTCGGGAACAGCTATCCGGAACGGGCAGGCAAAAGACTTGGATGTCCTGTAACCAACAGAGGCTATACCTTGTCCACCAGCAGGGAGGGAATCCACCTTCTGCACGACAATCTGCAAACCGGTCATGACAGCGTCATCCTGCAGTTCGGCGTGGCTGATTCCCACCTAAGCTTCAGGTATGCGCCCTTATCCTTTACTACCCTGATAATCAGCTGCGCAAGATGGTCAGAAACATTGTCAAAAAATACAAAAAGACCGCCAGGAACATTGGCGTGAACAAGCGATTGGGCGAAGCCCGGGGCGTCTCGGAGAAAGAATACCGGATCAACTACTCGGTGATGATAGAGCGCTGCGGCGATAAACTCGTGATAATGCCTGAAACGATTCCGCGGCATGAGACATCGAGAAATCCGGCTATTAAGCAGTATAACAGACTCATCGAAAACATCGCCTCTTCCCGGGATACCTGCATTGTAATCAAACTGTTTGATGATTTTCTTGCCAATATGAACGGCTTCTATCTGGACATGGGGCATCCAAACGAAATTGGTTATGAACACATTGCTGACAAGATCCTGGAAGCTCTGGAATGTGTCAATTATCTGAGAATTGCTTCGAAGAAAGAGCATCAGAAAGAACGGCAACCCGTCAAAATCATGGGATCATAAGGTTGCCAGCGCGAATATCAAAGCACATCAGTTCTGGAACTGATTGTCCGCCGTGTATATAAATCCGGATAGATGCACGACTACTCAGAAAATCTTTGACCAGGCGTTCAAAAGTACAACGGTCAAGTTTTCGAGGTTTCCTTTTCTATGAAAATCACTCGCCCAACTACTACCATAAAGATACCCCCCAATATCATAAAGGCGGCCACAGTCAATCGAAGTGTTATCACCTCTGACATGAAGATAACCCCTCCTAGCGCAGCAATAACTGGAACTGCCAGCTGAGAAACTGCAGCCTGTGTAGCGGTGATATCTTTTAACGCTATGTACCAGATGGTGTAGCCCAGCCCTGATGTGAGGGCGCCAGATACGATTGCTAAGATTGTACCGTTGGCGGTGAACTGAAAATTGCCGAAAGCGAATATCACAATCACCAGAATTAATGGCATAGAGCGTAAAAAGTTATACGCAGTATCAGCCAAAGGATTATCGGACCCTCGTCCCAGAAGAGTGTACATCCCCCACGCTGCACCCGCTGTTGACATGAGTAGTAACCCTTGTATGGAAGGTGCTGATACACCGGGAAGAAAAAGGTACACCAACCCAGCAAATGCAAGGGCCAAGCCCACCCATTCAACCGGGAGCAGGTTATTTCCTCTCACTATCGAGACCCCTATGATGGTGATCTGCACAGAACCGAATAATATGAGCGCCCCGCTTCCTGTCTCCAATTCCAGATAGGCATAAGAAAATGTCACTGCATAGAGAAATAGCATGAGCCCGGCGGGCCAGCTTCCTTTCCCATTCATCGGTGAAGAACTGGTTCTGATCAAGAGGACCAGAAAAAGCGCGACCACCCCAGAGAGCAGTCGAATGAAAGTAAACCCGGCGGCATCAATAGCCCCTGTACCCAAAGCAAACCGACAGAGTACCGAATTGGCAGCGAATGCCGCGAGCGCACATGAAGTCAACAAGAAAACCTTCAGTACAGTTTTCCAGGGGTGAATAGCGTCACTTTCCTTAAATGACTTACGTAACAGGCTTCGGCCACTGACAAATCTTTTGGAGGAATAATCGATGAGTGACATGGTCTACAATCATATGATGAGCCGATACGAGTATCAGCTCATATAGCTCCGCTATTTTGTGGCCTTGAAGTTAATGCCAAGTGTGCCAAAACTTGCGGCACTGCCCGCCTGTGGGGCATCTTTGAAGACATCCTTACGCCAGGTGATGGCAAAATCTTTAAATCCACACGAGGTGACCAACGCTGCAAGCTCTTCTTCCAGAAGAGCGCCTGCTATTCAGCCCGTCCATAGGTCGATCTTCCGTTTGGCACTTTCTGGAACCTTTTTTTGTACGATGATATCAGCAATTTGTAGTCGTCCTTCTGGAGTGAGTACTCGATGCATTTCCTGCAGGGCACGTGTCTTATCGGGAGCGAGATTTAAAGCCCCATTGGAGATAATAACATCTGCCCAGTGATCAGGAATGGGAAGGTCCTCCATCACGCCGTGCTCAAATCTGACCTGATCGCAGCCAATAGTTTCCTGAGCAGAACGGGCCTTGTGGAGCATCGCAGGAGTCATATCGATGCCCACGACACGACCGCTCGGCCCAACTTTTTGCGCTGCGACAAAACTATCAATTCCCGCTCCGCAGCCAATATCCACCACATTATCGCCAACTACTATTTCCCCCACTGCGAAAGGGTTTCCTGTACCCGCAAATGACTCTATTACCGATTCTGGTATACCCTCAAGCCATTCCTGCTCATATTCGACTATCTCTGTTAGACGCCTGCCGGTATGAAAATGAAATCCTTTTTGGGGGGTCTTGGCTACTGCTTCGTACTCCCTGCTGATTGCCCGACGTAAGTCATTTATTTTTATTCCGGCCGGAGTGACTTGCTCGGGAAGTGGTTCCGCTCTTAAGCTCATAACAAACCTCATTGCCGGTTGGATATTGGTTCAGCCTAACCTTAATGGTGTACAATGTTCATTGTTGCAAGATCCCCATTGGGTCAGATCATGAAGACGGTTTTATGTTTTGATTGAGACTAAACATATTTTGGGGATCGTATTTGTCTTTCAACCGAACCAGTCGATCCCAAGTTGACTGGGTATAGGCGTCCTTTACCCGCTCTTCGCCTTCGTCACTGATAAAGTTCACATACACCCCTTGGGAGAAAGGTTCCGTGGCTTGATGAAACTCCCGCGCCCAAGCGAGACATTTTTCATCATCGTTCTGATCCCTCCAGCGGGTGTGTATGTTCAACACAAAAGGTGTGAAGCGGTGGGCGAAAGCGGTCGCATCTTCCGCCACTCGACTTGGAGCCCCTTCCATATGAGGAATAAAAATCTCGCATTCATCTGAAGGAAGCGTCTGTGCAAAAGATAGCAGCTGGTCGACACATTCCGTGGAAAGATCCTTCAAATGATGGGACTTCCAGTAGTTTCGCGCACCGTGCTCGGCGAATCCATCAAACAATGTCTGCCAGCCAACCCATGGATTCATGCCAACATGCTCACCGTGGGAGGGCGTATGGTCTCGTATCGGTTCGATAAGTTTTTCCCCTTCAGATTGATCTCCGAGCCAGGCAAAGGGGATCAAGATCGCCAGTTGACCATGAACTTCTTTTGGTAGGAAAGGTAACGGCGGAGCTTTTCTTACCACCAGCCACACCGTCATTTCGTCAGGTAGAGTCTGTACATAGGCTTGATGGAACGATATATAGTCATGAGCATTTTCATAGGCTTTGACGATTACTCCAGAAAACACTTCAGTGCCTATTTCTGCACATTTAAATTCTAAGGAAGTAACCACACCAAAATTGCCTCCACCTCCTCTGATGCCCCAGAATAGATCTTCATTCTCGTCCTGGCTCACATGCAGCAGTGTGCCGTCGGCGGTCACAACATCAGCTGAAATCAAGTTATCCACAGACAGGCCATGCGATCTGCTAAGCCAACCAAACCCGCCACCTAGGGACAGACCACCAACACCTGTGTGAGACACTACACCTGCTGAGACAGCTAGGCCGTGGAGCTGTGTTTCGCTGTCGACATCACCTAATAGCGCTCCCCCATCCACCCTGGCTGTTTTCTTTCTTGGATCGACATTGACTCTGCGCATCAATGACAAATCTATTAC
>JARFQM010000385.1 GCA_029287755.1 Desulfofustis sp.
CCTTCATGCTCGATGAGCTCAGAGAGAAAGTAGATGGCCCGCAACTCTTTTACAAGGCTGGCATTGAAGGTTATTTCATTGAGCCGGTCCTCTATTTCGTAAGCTGTCTTGGGGGGTTCGGCGCGTTTGAACTGGTTGATCTGGATCAACAGCAGATCTCTGACATCTGTTTCATCGATAAGAGGGAAGAGCGGCGGATTTCCCATATAGCCGCCATCCCAGTAATGTTCGCCATCGATCTCAACCGCCTTGAACATATGCGGCAGGCAGGCGGAGGCCATCACCGTGTCGACCGAGAGATCAGGCTGGCGAAAGACCTTGGTCAGACCGGAACACACGTTGGTCGCAGACAGAAACAGTCGAGGCGAGTCCGGATCATTGATGATGTCGAAATCGAAGAGGCTCTCGACAATATCGCGCAATGGGTTGAGGTCCAGCGGATTGAACTGGTAGGGGGAGAATACCATCTGCACATGTTGAGAGATGATGAAACCAGGCGACATATCAAGACTCCACCGTCCCATCAAGCGGTCAAAAAAGGTCCGCTGCAGGGGGCTGAACCGGGATGCCGCGCTGACCCGTGACCAATATTCATGCAGCAGCTTCTGTGCCGTTTTCCTCCCCCCTTCAGCGAGCCCCTGAACGAGGGCAGCGCCGTTCATTGCTCCTGCACTGGTGCCGCTCACGCCCACAACCTCTAGCCGTTCATCCTCGAGCAGGCGGTCGAGCACTCCCCAGGTGTACGCACCATGGGCGCCTCCACCCTGAAGGGCGATATCAATCTTCTTGGTTTTAGTACTGGGCATTATCATTCACCTTGTGGAGGTTAGCCGCGTGTCGTTCGTGACGTATTCGGTTTACATGCAGATAGCGGGGGTGCAATTTTTGAATTTAGATAATCTTACTGGATGTCGGATTAAAATAGAGTTAGGATTTTTATCATAACCAGCTTTCCTCTCTTTTCTCTGTAGTTTCCCCTGAGCGGACTGTTGTGCCAGATGAATTAGAAAAAATCAGGAAGTATTCTCCTTTTTTCCACAGAATGAAGCGATAGTCCAGGGGGTATCTCCAAATCAGTAAGAATAATCGGTACTTCTTATCGGGTAATAATCTGGCCTGTCGCTGTCGAACTATTTTAAACGCCAGGAGATCATTTTTGCTGGTTCGATCAGGCAGCACCTGGTCTAGAAATTGGCCACCCCTGCCGATTTCGAAAGGAAGCACCCGACAGCTTGTGCCATATGTTCTGAAGCCGTTAACGTGCAACCAGGGCAAAGCCTCAACCCGATTCGGCCGTGATATTCAACTGATCAGAAACAAGCGTGAAGTACTATTTTCGGGCCTCATGCTGATGCTGGCGCTTTTTTCCCGCCATTTCTATTAGAGATTTAATAATTCAATAGAAATCAATGGCGTATCTATTAGCCTATCCTTGTCCTGCCACGGTCTATATGTCGGTTATCGGCTTCATGGGGAAAGTAATTGAAAAAGTTGCCGAGAAGGAGATATAGTGGCGACAACATGATTCTTTAATTACTGTTATTGCAATCAAAATGTTTGTAATATCAAAAAAAAATCCCAGTCCTGATAACCCGTCCTTATTATGAATCGAATGTTGAGAATTAACGTTTTTGCCGTCTTGATATTGACTTGCCTGGGGTTTTCGGGATGTATGCCACAAATAATCATACGTCAGCCATTACCAGAGGATTATGCCGATTCTGCCTCTATCGACGGTATCCCGTTTGCCCGCTTCTGGGGGGATCGGGTCACCGATCAACTGTTGGAGCGCATCGAACAACTGCAGCCCGATTGGGACTCTTTTGCCTCGGATAGTTTTGATATACTTGCTATTTCCGGTGGTGGCGCAAATGGCGCCTTCGGTGCAGGCCTCCTGGTCGGCTGGACGGCGGCGGGAGATCGGCCTACATTCAGGATCGTCACAGGAATCAGCACCGGTGCACTGATCGCCCCTTTCGCCTTTCTCGGCCCCGATATGGACGCAGAATTGGAGAGATTTTACACAACAACGTCGACCAGGGATATTATGACCAGGCGCAACCTGCTGTTTCTGTTAAGACTGGATTCGGTAGCGGATTCGACACCATTGCGCAACAAACTGCTCGACCTGTTCAGCCCAGAGATGATTGCGGCAATTGCTGCGGAGCACAAGAAAGGGCGGCGGCTTTATATCGGCACCACCCATCTCGATGCCGGCCGCCCAATGATCTGGGACATCGGCGAAATTGCCAACAGCAACATACCGGGAGTGGCTACGCTGCTGGCTGATATCTTCCTGGCTTCGGTTTCGATCCCAGGGGTGTTCCCGCCAGTGTACATCCAGGTCGAAGCGAACGGTCGAACGTACGATGAGATGCACGTCGATGGTGGTACCTCATCCCAGGTTTTTTTCTCTCCTCCCGCACTCAGAGCGGAGAAGTTCTTGGAGATAATTCAGATGGAGGACAGGAAATTGCGGATCTTCGTGATCCGTAATTCGCGGATCGTTTCAGACTGGGTCGCTGTTTCACCTCGAGTCCCGGCGATTGCTCAGCGCTCAGTCAGCGCCTTGATCCGTTCCCAGGGAAATGGTGACGTTAATCAGATCTACCTGCGGAGCCTGTGGGATGGGATTGATTTCAATCTGGCGTACATCCCGGAATCTTTTACCCTGGAGCCACAGGAAGATTTCGATACAAAATATATGCAAGCTCTCTTCGACCTTGGCTTCACCCAGGCCAAAGAAGGATTTCCATGGCAGAGAGGGCCGATCGGTTTTAAATAAAATTCACTTTAGCCGGTCGATTCTGGAAAAGCCGCCGCTTCAGGCGGTGGCATGCTTCAGGTGGAACTGGAAATTTCCTCGGCTCAAGTTAACGGGTAAATTGCTTCACTGCCCTGTTTTACAGCCGCCTGTGGAAAAGATCCGGGCTACACGCCGGAATTTAGTCTGGACCAGGCCTCACGCCACACAGCATATACCCAGCACGAACTCGATCACCTGCTGCTGCAACAACCCATGGACCTGACGACCATGAAGCAGCAGTGGCTCGAAGCGGCCGGGCGGGCCCGCGAACTCGTGACCTCCCTGCCTGCCGACGACTTTGGCTGTCTCTACCTCTCCGATCTCGGTGAACCGGTCGGGCCCGATCCCCGGAACAACGACTTTGGCGGACTGATCCGGCACTATGGCACACTCCGTGGCGCATGGCCCACGGTCGTGCCTTGGAAAGGACATGGAAACACGCAAGTCCGAGTGAAGGGGGTGCCCCCCGTTGATTGTGTTGTTCCCCCTCGCCGGCGCTGACTCCAGATGAGCGGCCCATGACGCTCCACCGTCAGCAAATCCGGCATAGCCACCCCCTGCGGCCGGTCGTGGAACGCATCCTGCCGTGATGTCCTGAGAAAATCGTAAAATCAGGCCAATTATCTTTGTGCACCGATACACGTGTCGGGGCATAAAGACGGGATCCTTTTCTCAACCGCAGGTCTATAAGCGCAGATACCCAAAATCCACCTCATTGTGGCAGCTCCTGGATCACCATTTCAATGAGTTCCTGGAATGCTATAATGATCTTTTTCAGACCAGATATGGGTTCTACCGCCCCGTGATCAACCGTGTCGTTCGAAACACGTTGACTGCGGCGATCTTCATCAGGGGTTCACCAGGATCATATGTCCTGACTGTCAACACGAATACCTGCTCGCCTTCAGCTGCCGGGGCGGCGGGAGCTTGGCGAAGCAGATTCCGCCAGGCAGGGTGCAGACAGCCGGGTCATTGATGTTAAGAGCTATAAGCCGAAACGCATCCCATCACTGTTGTGGCGGGCCTGCATCAAGAAGGTGTGGGAGGTCGATCCGCTCATCTGTCCG
>JARFQM010000078.1 GCA_029287755.1 Desulfofustis sp.
GTGGCGGTTTTGCCGTAGAGTCCGTAGCACAGGTCCTTGACCTGCCCTGTGATCATTTTGTAGCGGTCATCGGGAGTCTCGTGCAGCACGTTGTTGAGCGTCTGCACACCGACGATCTGAGAGGTCGGGGTGACCAGAGGATTCTGGCCGAGATCCTTGCGCACCCTGGGCAGTTCCTTATATTCCTCATCGATCTTGTCAAGAGCATCCATTTCCCGGAGCTGGTTGACCAGGTTGGAGAGCATGCCGCCTGGAGTCTGATGCAGCAGTACATTGATGTCGATGATTGAAATTTTCGAGTCATCCAGCAGATGTTTGTATTTGGGCAGTACTTCTTTTTCCAGGATCTCGTTGATCCGGGCCAGTTTCCTGATATCGAAGCCGGTATCCCGGTTGGTGCCGAGCAGGGTCATGACCAGCGGTTCAACTGCCGCATGCGAGGTCCGGTAGGCGTAGGGAGTCATACAGGTATCGATGATGTCGACGCCGGCCTCGATGGCCTTGAGGTGGGTCATCGGCGACATGCCCGAGGTGAAATGGCTGTGCAGATGCAGCGGAATCGACACGGCCTCCTTCATCGCCTTGATTAAATTGTAGGCGTCATAGGGGGCCAGCAGGCCGGCCATATCCTTGATGCAGATTGAGTCAGCCCCCATGGATTCAAGGTCCTTGGCCTTGGTCATATAGTAATCGAGATTATAGACTTCGCCGCCCAGTCGGGGCTCGGTCATGGTGTAGCAGATACAGCCCTGAAAGTGTTTGCCGCACTTTTTGATCTGACTGACCACGGTCTCGAAATTGCGATAGTCGTTGAGTGCGTCGAAGGTGCGGAACACATCCATCCCGTTTGCCGCGGCGCGATCGACGAAGGCCAGGGCCAGATCATCGGCATAGTTGCGGTAGCCCACCAGATTCTGGGCTCTGAGCAGCATTGAAAACGGTGTTTTCTTGATATAGCGTTTCAGGGTCCGAAGGCGCTCCCACGGGTCTTCGTTGAGAAAACGGTGCATGGTGTCAAAAGTGGCCCCGCCCCAGGTTTCAACTGCCCAGAAACCGACTTCATCGATCAATTCGGCAACCGGTATCATATCCTCGGTTCTGCCGCGGGTGGCGAATAGGGACTGGTGCCCGTCGCGCAGAGACAGATCCATTATTTTCACCGGATTTTCGGCTGCCGGGCGGTCACTGTCGTAATTCATTTCAGTCATTTGAACTTGGTCGCTCATCGTCTCTATCTCCTTATGCCTGTTCTTTGGCGTTTGCTCGCTTAGCGAAATCTGGTAAAGGTCCGCAGCTGAATGAGTCTGCGCATGGTCATCATGTCCTGTCGCCCGCTCTGGTTCCATAAGTTCTGAACCTGGCGGACCCCCTGGTCTTCTGCTTGCTGGGCGGCAGCCTCTGCGGCAGCCTGTTCTTCCATGTGCAGGTATGCGTTCACCGCTGCCAGCGCCGCAGCCATTGTCTTTTGCGTGTCTGCCATTGTCTTCTCGATTAGCTCCGGGTTTCCGGTCGTGGTTCGTTTGTCTGGGCTGGAATCCCACCGTCGGGTCGGCGGCGG
This sequence comes from Desulfofustis sp., assembly GCA_029287755.1. Next base: position 1,559 of record JARFQM010000078.1, read on the forward strand.
GTATCACTCATAGATTTCATATTCCGTTTGGGTTCCGAGCAGATTGTCTATTTCTTTCTGGATGGCAATCCGCTTGCCGTTTTTCACCCAGTCGTTCCAGTCCTCCAGCGAACGCCAGGTGCTGATCACCATGCACTCTCCCGGCTGGTCCAGCCGTTTGAGGGTCTGGCCGGAGATGTAGCCCGGCTGCATCAACGTGACGCTTCTCAGTCGTTTGAGCAGGACAGTGAGTTCCGGAATTTGGCTTTCGGTTACGTTACGCTTGATGAAAATTTTTACGCTCATGGTTGTCCCCTTCAGTGCTGATTATAATGGAATGTTTCCGTGTTTTTTCATCGGGTTGGTATCACGCTTGGTTGCAACGATTTTCAGGGCATTGATGATTCTAATCCGGGTGCGGGCCGGCTCGATGATGTCATCGATATAGCCCCGCTGGGCGGCAACATAGGGGTTCGCCACGGTGTTCTGATACTCCTGCTCCCGTTCCTGGAGAAATTTTTCCGGGTCAGCCTCTTTCCGGGCCTGTCTGCCGTACAGTACCTCAACCGCACCCTTGGCCCCCATCACGGCAATCTCGGCAGTGGGCCAGGCGTAGTTGATATCGCCCCGCAGATGTTTGGAGGACATTACGCAATAGGCGCCGCCATAAGCCTTGCGAGTGATAACCGTGACTTTGGGTATGGTTGCCTCGGCGTAGGCGTAGAGGATTTTGGCCCCGTTTCTTATGACGCCGCCATACTCCTGAGCGGTGCCGGGCAAAAAGCCGGGTACGTCGACGAAGGTGACCACGGGAATGTTGAAACAGTCGCAGAATCTGACAAAGCGGGCGCCTTTGACCGAACTGTCTATGTCGAGCACGCCTGAATAGTGGGCCGGCTGATTGGCCACGATGCCGACGCTTCTGCCATTGTAGCGGGCAAAACCGACGATGATGTTGGGAGCGAAGTTCTCCTTGATTTCGAAGAAGTCACCGTTGTCGACCGTTGCCAGGATGATTTCCTTCATATCGTAGGCTTCGTTGGGATTGGTCGGCACAATGGTGTTGAGTTCCTCGGACCGGCGCTCAGCCGGGTCCGCACAGGGGATCATGGGCGGGTCTTCCATGTTGTTCTGCGGCAGAAAGGAGACCAGCTTGCGTATGTAGGCAATGGCGTCGGCCCCGGTTTCGGCGGCGAAGTCGGAAACCCCGCTGCGGGAGGAATGCATATCTGCGCCCCCCAGTTCCTCGACGGTCACGTCTTCGTGGGTCACCGATTTGACCACTTTGGGCCCGGTCAGGAACATGTAGGAGTTGTTCTTCACCATGACGACGAAATCGGTCAGCGCGGGTGAGTAAACCGCGCCTCCGGCGCAGGGCCCGAAGATAGCGGAGATCTGCGGGATAACGCCGGAGGACATGACATTTCTTAGAAAGATGTCGGTATAGCCTGCGAGGCTTTCGATGCCTTCCTGAATCCTGGCTCCGCCGCTGTCGTTGAGTCCTATCACCGGGGCTCCGTTCTTCACTGCCAAATCCATTATTTTGCAGATTTTCTCGGCAAAGGTTTCCGACAGCGAGCCTCCCAGGACGGTGAAATCCTGGGCGAAAATGTAGACGATGCGACCATCGATGGTGCCGTGGCCGGTGACCACGCCGTCGCCGGGATATTTCTGCTGGTCCATGCCGAAATCGGTACAGCGGTGGGTCTTGAACATGTCGAATTCTTCGAACGACCCCTTGTCCAGGAGAAGATCGATTCGCTCACGGGCGGTCATTCTGCCCTGTGAGTGCAGCTTGTCGATCCGCTTTTGACCGCCGCCGAGTTTGGCCTCGGCCCTGAGTTTTTTTAGATATTCGAGTCTTTCGATGGTATCCATGGGTTCTCCTTAGCGAATTGAATAAGGGAAAATGGGGAGACAGCCGATTCGCTGGTGTTTTTTAGCATCTTTACTGATTGTAATTGTCTGTATTTACAGTTAAAAACTGAAATAAACAGCTAAATACCAGACTTCCAAAAGAACGTTGTTACTCAGTCAGTTTTAGGTAATTATGAAAGAGTTGTCAAGAAAAAAAGGCAACGCACATTTTAAACCCCAATAATTGTAATTATAACATTTATTTAATTGACTTTTTTTATGGTTCGTGGGGGGGGGCGTGGGGTAGGGGGAGAATCTTGCTGGCGGCGCTGTCAGGTGGGCTGAATACCCACGATTGGGCTTTGATATAACAATGTTATTTGTCTGCTCTTCTATAGATAATAATAATAATAATAAATCGTTATAGAATTCTCCTCACGAAAAAAAATGGGACCGCCGCGACGAAAAAGATTAGTTTGAGCTTAAAATCTACTGGCGTTACTCGTACACTTCTTTGCAGAGACGCCCAAGAGTGCCTAAATCGCGGCACACAGTAATGCCTGCCGTCTCCATTGCTTCTATTTTAGCGGCTGCGGTGCCCGAACCACCGCTGACGATGGCTCCGGCATGGCCCATTCTTCGACCCGGGGGCGCCGTCAGTCCAGCGATAAAGCCGACCACAGGCTTGCTCATATTCTCTTTGATCCAGGCAGCGGCCTCCTCTTCGGCACTGCCGCCTATTTCACCAACCAGCACCACGGCCTTGGTGTCGGTGTCGGCTGCAAAAGCCTCGAGACAGTCGATAAAGCCTGTGCCGTTCACCGGATCCCCGCCAATCCCCACACAGGTTGTCTGACCGAGACCTTCCTGGCTGAGTTGATGCACGACTTCGTAAGTCAGGGTACCCGAGCGGGAAACCACCCCGAAAGGCCCTCCTGACTGGTGAATCGAAGCCGGCATGATGCCAATCTTACAGGCGCCGGGGGTAATGATGCCGGGACAATTCGGTCCGATGAGACGGCTCTTCGTGGTGGCCAGGTAATTTTTCACCCGGAGCATGTCCATCACGGGAATGCCCTCGGTGATGCAGACGATAAGATCTATGCCGGCATCGGCCGCCTCGAGAATGGCCTCGGCCGCAAACGGCGGCGGCACGAATATCATCGAACTATTGGCGCC
>JARFQM010000054.1 GCA_029287755.1 Desulfofustis sp.
GATGTGTATAAGAGACAGGGCTGATTGCAGAACCGTCAAGTCAATCCCACGCCCACTACACTAAGCAGCATTACTAAGAGCCACAACCACTCAAGATGGAGGATAGTCAAACTTTCCCGGTGACTTTTTGCCAACGATCCCCTATATCTTAAAGCTGTTACCTCAAACAGAGACATCATTGGGGTTTGCTGACGCCAGATCGGTGTGCAGATCCCCATGCTGTCCGGCAACCAATGCTGCAGGGTGCTTTCTACTGCCCTGCCGATCCAGAGCCTATTATTTCAGAAAAGATGAACAGAATTGCCGACGAAATCCTGAAGAACAACTATTACGATCCCTTCCAGTATCTCGGTGTCCATCAGCAGGCGGACTCTCCCGACATCCTTCAGGTCCGTACCCTGCAGCCTCACGCCTCTGCGGTCTCAATGCTGAGCTCCGGGAAAGAGTGGAAGATGGTGCGCAGCCACCCTGAAGGTATCTACGAATGTGAACTAAAACGCGCCGAACTTGAGTACCCCGATCTCGACCCCTACGACTATCGGTATAAAATCACCTACCGGTCCGGCGATGTGCACCTGATCAACGATCCCTATCGTTTTCCTGTCCTGCTCGATGAAACGGATCGTTACCTGTTCAACTCGGGTACCAACTACTCTCTTTACAATTTGTTTGGCGCCCAGATCGGTCTGCACTGCAAGGTCGGCGGCACCCTCTTCAGGGTATGGGCTCCGAATGCACGGGCCGTTGCCGTGATAGGTCATTTCAATGGCTGGGACAGCCGCGTACACCAGATGCGGGTTCTGGGCAGTTCCGGCATCTGGGAGCTCTTCATTCCCGGCCTTGTGGAAGACGAGTTGTATCGATTCATGCTCAAATCGGCAGACGGGGAGATGCTGGAAAAATCTGATCCTTTTCAGTTTTTTGCCGAAAACAGACCACGGACCGCTTCGGTGGTCAGGAATCTGCAGCGCTATCAGTGGCTGGATCTACAATGGCAGGAACAGAAGCAAACGACCCCGCCCTACGATAAACCGATTTCCATCTACGAGGTGCATCCCGGATCGTGGCGGCGCGACCCTGACGATCTCGAGCGCTTTCTGACCTTTCGGGAACTCGCCGATCAACTCGTTCCCTATGTCAAGGAAATGGGGTTCACCCACATAGAACTCATGCCGGTCATGGAACATCCACTGGATGAGTCGTGGGGGTATCAGGTTACCGGCTCATTCAGCGTGACGAGCAGATACGGGGTCCCCGATGATTTCATGTATTTTGTCGATTTTTGTCACCAGAATGGAATAGGCGTCATCCTGGACTGGGTCCCGGCCCATTTCCCCAAGGATATGCACAGCCTTGCCCGGTTTGACGGCACAGCGCTTTACGAACATGAGGATCCCCGCAAGGGAGCCCATCCCGAATGGGGCACCCTGATCTACAATTACGGGCGCCAGGAGGTGAGCAATTTCCTCATCGCCAGTGCCCTGTTCTGGCTCGACAAATATCATATAGACGGCCTGCGGGTGGATGCAGTTGCGTCGATGCTCTATCTCGATTATGCCCGCCAAGAGGGTGAGTGGATACCGAACTGCTATGGAGGCAGAGAGAATCTCGAAGCTATCGAGTTTATCAAGCATATGAACTCGGTGATCTATGAACGGTATCCGGGAACGCTGATGATCGCCGAGGAATCCACAAGCTTTTATGGGGTATCGAAACCTGCCGACCAGGGCGGATTGGGATTCGGTTTCAAATGGAATATGGGCTGGATGAACGATATTCTCGGTTATTTTGCCAAAGACCCGTTTTACCGTAAATATCACCACAACGCCCTGACCTTTTCAATGATGTATGCCCTGTCGGAAAATTTCATTTTACCGCTGTCGCACGACGAAGTGGTGCACGGTAAAGGCTCACTTATTGAAAAAATGACCGGCGACGACTGGCAGAAATTTGCCAACCTCCGGCTGCTGCTGCTCTATCTCTATCTTCACCCGGGCAAAAAGCTCCTCTTCATGGGCGGTGAATTCGGCCAGCGATCCGAGTGGTACTGCAAACAGAGTCTGGACTGGCATCTGCTCGATATGGGGCCCTATCACCGGCAGACCCAGGAATTCGTGCGCCATCTCAATGGTTTTTACAAGCATCACCCTTCTTTGTGGCAGCTCGACTATGATCATCGCGGCTTTTCCTGGCTGGACATCGAAGACCAGGATAACTCGATTATTTCATTCTTAAGGACTGCAGAGGACCCCGCCGACTATCTTGTGTGCCTGCTCAATTTTACTCCCCAGACTCTGGAAGGGTACAAAATCGGCGTACCCAATCTGGGAGAATATGAACTGGTACTCTGCTCGGATGCGCCCGAGTTTGGCGGCAGCGGCGCCTGTCCCGACTTTCGTTTCGAGGCCCTTGCCGAACCTTTTGCACGGGCGCCCTACCATTGCTTGATCAAGGTACCGCCGCTGGCGGGCCTGGTGTTGAGACCGGTACGCAAGGAGAGTTAGCTATGACTGGAACTAGTCCCCTGGGCAGAGATAAATTGAAAAAGGCACTTCACTACTTTTCGGAACTGGTTGCCGCGCATCCGGAAAAAAGTCGCCTCGAACTGCTGCAGAAAGTTCAACTCCAGTTCGACCTTTCTCCGGCCGACTGCGAATTTCTCAATAAGCATCTGGGAAAAGAATACCCTGAATCCGGGACCGGGACGTGAGTTGACCGCACATATGTGCTAAAAAATAGTCTCTGGTGGAATCCTATGGACGCCTATCAACAGGTACTGGCAACTATCTCCCTGACCATGGGAGCCGCATGGGCCAGTGGCATTAATCTCTACGCCACCATTGCAGTGCTTGGGATTTTGGGAGCCACCGGTAATGTGGAACTTCCCTCCCAGCTGCTTGTTCTGCAGTCGCCCCTGGTGATCGGCTGCGCCACCCTCATGTATCTGGTTGAATTTTTTGCCGACAAGACGCCGGGAGTCGATACCGGCTGGGATACGATCCATACTTTCATAAGGATTCCGGCCGGTGTCATTCTTGCCGCCTCGGTCGTCGGAGACGTCTCGCCTGCGCTCGTTGTTGCCGCGGGGATTTTAGGCGGGGCGCTGTCCGCCACCAGCCACCTTATCAAAGCCGGCTCTCGGGTAATGATCAATACTTCCCCGGAGCCGTTCAGCAACTGGGCCGCCTCGCTCTTTGAGGATTTCCTGGTTATCGGCGGCCTCTTCACCGCTCTGCACTACCCCTTGCTCTTCCTGCTTTTCCTGGTGGCCTTTCTACTGCTGGCCGTCTGGCTTATTCCGCGCATCTGGAGAGCGATCCGTTTTCTCTGGCGCAAGATGCGCTCGGTTTTCAGCTCGGAGGCGCAGAGTTACTCCTTCGAAGAGCAGCCGAGGAGCGCTACGCAAAATCCGGATAAATAGGTATTTTGACCGTCACCGTGGTACCTTCCTGGGGCCTACTTTGCAGCGCTATCGTACCGTTATGGTCCTGGACAATCCTGGCGGACATGGCCAGCCCCAGGCCTGTACCATCATGTTTGGTGGTGAAATAGGGTTCGAATACCTTGTCTGCCTGTTCTGCCGGTATCCCGCAGCCGCTGTCGGTTATACCTATGGTTACTTGGCGATCGGAACAGCTTGTTGATATAGTCAGCCTGCCCCCCTCCTCCATCGCCTGTATTCCATTTAAAAAAAGGTTTAGAAACACCTGAGTCAACTTGTCCTTGTCTCCCTCCATGATCGCCGTGCCGCAACCGTAAGTTTCGTGCACCTCTATATTCTGGGTTTCTGTATCGCTGCGCACCAGCATTACCGCTTTGGCCAGCAATTCGTCTATCTGGAAGGTCGTTTTGGTCAATAATCCAGGCCTGGCATAGTCAAGAAGCTCCGATATGGAACGATCGAGGCGCTCAACCTGCTCAACCATCAGATCGGCGGTCTGCTGAGCAGAGAGGTCTTCATTGAATCTGGACTTGAGCAGAAGGGCCAAGCCTTTCACAGAACTCAACGGGTTGCGGAGTTCGTGGGCCACTCCGGCGGCCATTCTGCCGACCACCGCATCACGTTCAGCTTTCTGCAACTGGTCCTCCAGCTCTCGAAGCTGGCTCAAATCTTGAACCAGGATCATGAAGCCGCCAGCTTGCTCTGCGTGGTCGGCAATCTTCACTCTGGTAAAAAGCAGGTTTTTCTCAATTCCCGCCTCCACCACAGGCCCAACTTCCCAGCGCTGGACTGTTTCGCGCTGCTGGTGCTCGAGCCCGTTAATCATCTTTTGGTCAAGCACTCGGTTAAGCTCGAGCCCGATGCACGAATCTGCATTCAGGTTGAGCATCAGAGCGGCGCTTGGATTACAGATCCTGATATGTCCCTCCTCAGAGGTGGCGATGAGGCCAAGCGGCAGCGAGGATACCAGGGTGTCGGTGAACGTGCGAATACTCCTTAGACGCTTCTGAGATCCTTTGTAAGTCTGAATGAGAACGAGAGAGAGCAGACCTCCCCCTCCCACCAGCAAGAGAATGAGGGAAAGTATGGCGATCTGGATAATCTGTTTCTTTACGGCTTGCTGATACCCCTCAAGGCTGAGTTCGACAATCAGGCTCAGCGGTGTTTCAGCGATTTCCCGTATTCTCTCGAGGTGCTCCGGAATCGGGGACAGCTCAGGCCGCATTCTGCCCATTCTCCGGCGATTGAATTGATTCGGGCCAGCCATGCCGGGGGCCGGCATAAACCCCACCGCCATCAGGAACACCGGCTCTTCCCTGCCGGGCTGTCTGACAATGGCGCTTATCTTTCTCTGGTTGTCGCTTTGTTGCCGTTCGAGCAGCAGGCGAGTCTGTTCATCTATTCGCTTGCCGATCTGCTCATTATCCGAGTGGGTCCTCACAATACCATCCTGATCGACCAGGTAAAGGCCGAGCAAACCAGGGTGTTCCGCACTGTTGGCGATGGTCTGGCCAACAGACTCAAGCCAGTTTTCATTGTTCAGATCACCGCGCATGAATCCCCGCTGCAGGGCACTGCGTGATCCGGCGGCAACCAGATTTAAAATAGCCGTCGCCTCCTGTTTAAGAATCAGTTCGTTTAATTTTTTTTCGCGCTGATAGTTGTTGACTGCGAAAACTGCAATGATAACCGCCAGCAAGCCGCACGCTGCCAGAAATATCAGGGGGGAGGCGTAAAATATTGATACGCCCTTTGGGCTCCTCTTAGCGTGTGCCATCTTCTGCCAGAATTTTTTCAAGAATTACTTTGGAGATCAGGTAGGTGGGAACCACCCCTTCTGCTCCCATGGGGCCAGAGGCGAGGGTCTGGCCGCTGATCAGCGGATTATCCGAAGCGTAGTAGGCATAACGGACCTTCATGTTTTTTTCTATGTGTCCCTGAATTATTGCCGCGCTGATAGCCCTCTGGTAATGAGCTCCCTCCATCTCCAGTCCAACGGCCTTCCAGGAAGAATTGTGGAAGCGCTCCAAGACATCACGGTTTTGCAGTGATGTGCCTAACACCGTCAGCATTGGGCCGCTGAAGACCTTCACCAGGTTGCCGAAATCAGAAGCAGACAAGTCGTTGTCGACGATGTAGTTATGCGGTGTTCCCTCCATGACATGGGCCGTAGCCAGCATGATATCGCCCTTGCTGCCGGGAAGGATCCCCGCTTTTCCCATAATTGATATGGATTCTATCTGCAATGATATCTGGATGTCGGATGCGGTGGTGGGGCTCAACA
>JARFQM010000177.1 GCA_029287755.1 Desulfofustis sp.
GCTTTACACCAGCCATCATCTAGCCGCGCCATGCTTTTCTCGCCTTGGGCATTGATCTCAATTAAAACATCAGGCACTTCGGTGTCGTTAAAGAGCATGGCTTCCTGTCGGCAACAGCAGGCCTCACAGTTTGCACAGGTCACTTCGGGATCAGGCTGGGATGCAAATTCGTCGATCATAAACACCCTTTTTTATTGCTATTACTATCGATTTCTTGTCAGTGGGTAAAATAACAGGCCGGGAAAATGACCTGCTCGCCTTATTCCCCCTGATGTGCCGGACGCAACAGGTCGAAGACCGTTTTGACGGGGTTGAAGACTTCGGGGGGGATTTCGACAAATAGGGTATGCCAGCCGGCCATGCCGCCGTTCCACAGGCCAGGCAGCTCCAGGACGCGAAGGTCTCTGTCGTCCTGGTGTTTGGTGGTGATAATCACGGCATTGTCGTCGACGAAGCGGGTCAGGTCATAGGGCCTGTCCTGCCAGTCCCGCACACCGCAGACCATATCAACCGGGTTGAAATGGGTGGCATTTGACAGGATAGCGGCCTGTTCGGGATCATTTTTATCGATCTGCGCTGTCTCGACGATCTGCCTGGTCATTCGCCCTTGTTCGTCGCGTACCCAGAAAGGTCCGCCGCCTGGCTCGCCGCTGTTCGGGACCATGCCGCAAACCCGGATCGGCCTGTCCAGCTCTTTGATCAGGGCCTGGTTGTCGCTGGCCGGCGACACATCGGTCTGCATGCGGTCGACAAGAAAGCTGATGGCCAGTTCGCGGATTACGGGATCTTCCGGTTGACCCTGCAGTGCCTTGAGTAGTGCGTGCTGCTCCTCCTGGATCTCAAGCAGGTAACCGGTCAGGAGCCTGGTCCAGATCAGGTTCGCCTGTTTTCGTGCATCGGGGACGACATTATCGATGTTGCGCACCAGCAGGATGTCAGCCGCAAGGTCGTTGAGATTTTCCACCAGGGCACCGTGGCCACCGTGGCGCAGGACCAGTTGGCTGTTGGCATCACGCAGCGGCTGTCCAGAGGCGTCCAGAACCAGAGTGTCGGTCGATGGTTTCTGTTCCGAGTAGGTCACTCTGAAATGGCAGCCGTAGGTGTCTTCGAGAGTTTTGAGCCAGGCGGAGAGTTGCGCTTTGAACAGCGGCAGGTGCTCGGGCGATACCGTGAAGTGCAGGTCAACGTCACTGTCAAGGCCACTCAGCAGGGCAGCTTCCGCGAGATGTTCGATGAATGGCGTGCGGGCGCCATCGACGGCCTTATGAAAAGCCAGCAGCCCCTTGGGCAGGAGGGCATAGCTGAGGCCGCAGGGGTCGAGCAGATAGCTGGTTATCAGCGCCAGGTCGCGGTCGGCCACTGCCTGGGACAAATCCTGCCCGTCTTCAGCCATGGACTTTTGCAGGTCCGGGTAAAATGCGAACTTGCAAAGATTGTCGAGAAAACGCTGCAAATCTACATCAGCCTGAATACCGGGCTCTTCGTTCCGGGCCTTGCGGAGCTGACTGAACATGCGTGAAGCGGCTCCCGAGGCCGGGACAAAACGGAGGAGTCGGCCTGCAGCAGAGGCTTTTTCGAAGGCCCTGTTCAGCCGGGCGTGCGCTTCAGGTCGAATCTGAATGATGCCGTCACCCGCAACACAGGGGCGTTCCAACTTGATGTCAACCTGTCCGGTACGCAGCAGGTTGATCTGGCGGGCGGCTTTCGCCGGGTCGATGCCAAGGCGCTTGAGCTGGTTCAGGTCTTCGGTGGAAAAATTCATAATTCCCCTTGCCGGAAAAGATCAGAAGAGCAGGACTGGGCAGGCCACGTTGTGCAGGACGTAATTGGCGATCGAGCCGAACAGCACATCGCGGATCTCCCCGGTACTCTCGCGTCGGCCGATGACCATGAGCTGAAAGGCTTCTTCATTTGCCACTCTGCAGATCGTTTGTCGAGGCGAACCGAATTCGAGCCGGGCGTCGACTTTAAAGCCAGCCTCTTCGAGGGCTTTGGCCCGCTCATCGAGAACCAGTTGCCCGGCCTTGCCGGCATTTTCACGGACCATGTCAATCTGGAAATCGGGGATCATGCGATAGGCGAGCTTGTCGACATCAACCACGTGCAGCAGGGTCAATTGTTGAGGGAAGCGTTCTTTCAGGGTAATGATTTTTTCCAGCGTGCGCCCTGCAGTTTTGGAGCCATCGACCGGAATCAGGATTTTCGTTTCCATCGCAACCTCCGTTTTCATTGACTAATGACTGACCGGCCGGAGCGGGACCCGGTCAGAACTCATGATGCTCAAGGCGTTGGATAAACCCACCTGGGCAGGAACAGCACCAGGTCGGGCCAGAACGTCAAAACCAGCAGGATGGCAATCTGGATCAGCAGAAAAGGCAAAACCGCCTTGGAGACGTAGATCAGGTCGCGGTCGGCGACCGCGCCGGAGATATAGAGGCTGACGCCGAGGGGTGGCGTGCAATAGCCAATGCCCAGGTTGAGTGTCATCAGCAGGCCGAAATGCATGGTGTCGATACCAAAGCGCGAGAGCAGTGGCAAAAAGATCGGCGTCAGGATCAGGGTCGCGGAAATGATGTCCATGAACATGCCGATGATCAGCAGCAGGATATTCACCGAAAGCAGGAACACCCAGGGTGTCTGGATATTTTCGACCACGGCGTTTGCGATCTGGCCGGGGATCTGCTCGAATGTCAGGTATTCACCGAACACCGAAGCGCCGGCGACGATCACCAGCAGTGTCGCCGAGGTGATCGCTGAAGAGATGACGACATTTTTAATGTCGCGAAGTTTCAGGTCGCGATGGATACAGATCTCAACGACGAAAGCGTAAAAGCAGGCGACCACGGCTGCTTCGTTGGCGGTGAAATA
>JARFQM010000181.1 GCA_029287755.1 Desulfofustis sp.
GGGAACGTCTTGTCGAGCTGGGCCATCTTGCCGCCGATGGCCGGGGAACTCTCGACCAGATATACCTTGAAACCCGAATTTGCCAGATCAAGGGCCGACTGCATGCCACTGATGCCGCCGCCGACAACCATCACCGCACCGGTGGATGCGGGGGACAAGTCAATTTGAGGATTTTGAGTCATACGGTTTCCTCCCTGCTCTGGGGGGCGCTTCTCAGGACGTCATCCAACACGGAGGCATCCACCAGATGTAGCTTCTTCTGCTTGGCCGGGTACTGCGCGCTCAAGGCGGCACTGATCAGTTCGGTGCCGAAAAAGACGGGCAGATAGTCTTCACCGCCCAGGTCGAGCTGCCGGCTTTCAACGTTTGCCTGACACATGGGACAATCGGTTACCATCCCGTCTGCACCTGCTCTTTTGGCGGCCTCGACGATATCCGCAACCAGCGTACGGGCGATATCGGGCCGGGCCATGGTCAGCGAGCCTGAGCAGCATTCGGTTCGGTGGGACCAGGAAACCGGCTGGGCGCCGACGCTGCTGACAATGGCCTCCAGGGTGCGGGGCTGTTCGTAATTGATCACTTCGGTGATTTTGGGGTGACGCAGTGAAAGGCAGCCGTAATAGCACGCCAGTTTCAAACCTTCGAAGCGGACCCGGATCTTTTCCCTGATCTTGTCGAGCACCCCGTCTTCGGACAGCAGCGAGGAGATGTGCACGATGCGTATATTTTCAGGATACCCCTGGATATCCCAATACTCGGGTTCCTCCCTGAGACTCCTTTCGGCGGCTTTGAGCCTCTGAAAACAGGCAGCGCAGGGCACCAGGACATCATGCCCGAGTTCGGCGGCCAGCAGCAGGTTGCGCATCGGCAGCCGGATGCCTATCTCATGATTGGTCATATGGGCCGAGGAAGCGCCGCAGCAGTTCCAGTCAGGGATCTCCACCAGCTCGATCCCCAGCGCGGCGCACACCTCCTTAACCGAGTGGTCGTAGTCGAGTGCGGTGCCGTGCAGCGAACAGCCAGGATAGTAGGACAGTTTCATCGCTCATACTCCTTGCCTTTCCCCGAAAAGATCTGTTTGATCTCCGCTTTGCCCTTAATGGGGTGGGGCTTGAGGCTTAACTTTCCTTTGGTAAACATTTTCAGACCCAGTTTCATGTCGCCGGTTAAATCCCCCGAACGCATCTTATAGCCGGCAATCAGGCCCACTTCAAAGGCTCGACCCCAATGCTCGATGGATCCCAGAAAACATTGATGAAAGGTGGGGATTCTCGGTTCAGCGGGCGTTACTCCTTTCCTCAGAGCCAGCTCGCGCAGCACATCCATCAACACGGCAATTTCGATATCGTTGGGGCAGCGGGTGGCGCAGGTCTCGCAGGCGGCGCAAAGCCAGATGGCCTTGGAGGCGAGAAGCCTTTCCTCCATGCCGTAGGCGGCTAGCCTGACCACCTCCATGGTGGTCAGGTCGAAGAATTCAGTGATCGGACACCCCGCCGAGCAGCGCCCGCACTGGTAGCAGGCCTGGACATCGACGCCCCTTTCCTCGAGTTTTAGGAGAAACTTTTTATTCCCCTGCTGCGGTGAGATCTGTGTGTTGCTCATGGTGCTCTCCTTTCAAGGTGTCCACAACGGCGGGAAATCTCAGGGTGAACAGCGCCCCTTTTCCGGGACCGGAACTCACCTTGATGGTTCCCTGGTGTTCTTTGACAATGGCGTAGGAAACCGAGAGCCCGAGGCCGGTTCCTTCGCCGGTGGTTTTAGTGGTGAAAAACGGTTCGAAAATCTTTTCCTTCAATTCCTCCTCAATACCCGGACCGGTGTCGCTGATCAGAATTTCGTTGATGTCGTTTCCAGCCCGAGCCCTGCTGGTGATGCTTATGGTCCCCTCACCTTTCATTGCCTGGGCGGCATTGACCATGAGATTCATAATCACCTGGTTGAGCCGGATCGAATTACCCAGAATGGGAGGCAGTTCCGCAGCCAGGTTGAGGTTGAATTTAATATTGTGATACAGCGGCTGGTTGCTCAAAATTCCCAGGGTTTTCTGAACCACTTCGTTGATGTCGATGGGCTCCATCTCGTACCTGGTCTGGTGGGAAAATTCGAGCAGGTCGGCGACGATCACCTTGCAGCGTTCGGCCTCGTTGATGATGGTTTCCAGATCGGGAGACACGCTATGGTCTTCACCGAGTTCTTCCTTGATCAGATTGGCATAGAGCATGATTCCCGACATCGGGTTGTTGATCTCATGTGCGACGCCGGCCGCCAGCCTGCCCAGCCCCGCCATCTTCTCAGACTGCATGAGCATGTTGTGGGTTTGTTCGAGATCCTTCTCGATCTTGATGATGTCACGCAGATCGGTGAAAATTCCGAAGGTGGCGATCTCCTTGTCCTTGTCGTAGATGATGCCGCCGGCAAATCTTACCGGTATCTCATGACCGTCCTTGTGCCGGACACTGAGTTCGTGATACAGGAGTTTGCCCTTGCCGCCAAACTCATCGCTGCGCATCCGTTTTATTATCTCGTAGGCCAGCCCATCGTGGTAGAGGCTGGTCACATGCAGTCGTTCCAGGCTGGCGTCATCATGGTAGCCAAGCAGCGTCAGCGCCGCTTCGTTGAAGAGAATCAGCTTGCCGTTCATGTCGGCGGCAATGATGCCGTCAACCGAGGAGTTAATCAGATTGTTGAAAAAAGTATTGCGTCTGCGCAGCTCACCCTCCAGCTTCTTGCGCTGGGTGATGTCAATAAGGTACATCAGGTAATAGGCCGGCGAGGAAGGGGGATAGATGAGGACCGCGTCGAGGATCTTTCGCTGATTTTCACCGGTGGTGATCTCTATTTCGTGCCGTATTTTCGTCCGGTCCATTTCCGCCAGATTGTCGAAAAACTGGCCGATCTGGTAGAAGAACCACTGATTCTCCTCACCCAGCAGTCGTTCCAGGTCGATATCCGTCAGTTCCCTGTAGCCGACTCCGAGCAGCTGGTTGGCCGCCGGGTTGGCATAAAGCACCTGATGATCGAGGCTGACCACCATCACACCATTGGGGGTTTCTTCAAGAATCTGATAGAGATAGAGGTGAGATCCGAGCTCATTTGTTACCTCCGGCAGAGTCTTGCGCAGGGGAGATCTTTCGTCGTCGCTCTTCAGCACGTTTCGCTATCGTTCAATGAGATCGAGAAAGTCCGTCATCTTGTCATGCAGCCCCAAGGAAAGCAGCACGACTCCGTCACTGAGAGGGATTAGTTCCTTGAGAAAATCGGCGGCAACTTCCATACCGGCATTTTTCTTGTCCGTCGCCCCCATCATTTTTTTCAGAAACTCCTGGGGAATGGAGGGGACGCCAGGCAGATTGTTGAGATAACGGATCATGGTCACCGATTTTAAAAACATCAGTGAACTGTAGAGCTTTATCCCGGTCTGCTCGGCAAAAGGCTGGAATTGTTCAACGATATTAAGATCGTAGGTGGGACCCAGGGTCACAGACTGTACCCCGAAGTCTTTTAGTTTCAGGAAATATTCGGCCCGCTCCCGGTTGAAATTGACATCATCTGAGAGTTCAATATAGACACCGATGTTGAAGTTGGTCCCTCCATCCAACTCCTCTCCGGCCAGATCCTTGCCAGCATTCATCGAGGAAACACAGGTCAGCATGGTTTCCAGGTCCAAATCACCGCTCGTTCTGGCCATGGGCTGGTCCCCCTCTTTGGGGTCGTGGCCCTCCTTGAGAACGACGTCGTTGATTCCCATCGTCGCGGCGCACAGCAGGTCCCCCTGGAACGACAGCCGGTTGCGGTCCCGGCCGTTGATTACCATGCTTGGTTCAACACCCTTCTCTTTGAGCGCCAGGCACGGCGCCAGTGGTGACATGTGCAGAATGGCATGCTCGTTGTCGGTTACTCTGACGCGCGCCACCCGGCCCCTGATTTTCAGAGCCTTGTCAAGAAAGGTGTCTAGATTAGTTCCTTTGGGCGGGTCAATTTCTGCAATCAGGTGGGATGGGGGGGAAAAAGTACTGGTCGTGGCTTCCATTTAACCTCCTCTTGCTCACTTGAAGTTGCCTCTCTAAGCAGTTCAAAACAGTATCAGAACACATCTCAAAACATGCGGTTAAAGAGATTTCCGCAGAAGTTCAGAAGATAAAAAGAGGCTGCGTCATGTCGACGCCACCCCCACAGAGTTCAAATAACAGTATTTCGATCGTGCTCTATTCGAGGCTGCTGAGCGAAGTCGAAATTCCTTCGCCTGGCAGCCGCTCAGGTCTCGCTAAACAAGAAAAGGCGTAAGCCTGATTGCCTATAATCAAACTTTTTTAAGACAATCTTAAATCATCCTTATAGTACTGTTAGTCGCGTCTTTTTGTCAATCGTCTATCTTTATAAAATTCATATTTTTGCTCATGCCCTGCAAAGCTCCTTAACCAATCGGAATCGATATCAATTTCTCACCGGAGTCGGAATATTTCAGAAGCTCGGGGAACTGAGGTTGGGAAACGGTAGAAATGTCATATTTTTGACCTAAATCAAGGCAAGAACGGCTTGGGTTGTTATCTTATCCGCATAAATAACACAATTCAACGATGAATTCTCCTATAGAGGATACAATCATGAAATGCCCCGGTCAGGATATGCAGTATTGGACAGCGGAAGCCATCTATGAAGTGAACTGCCCGAAGTGCGGTAAGTCAGTGGAATTCTACAAAGACGACACGACCAGATCATGCAGCCAATGTGGCCACCGGTTTGTCAATCCGAGAATGGATTTCGGCTGCGCCGCCTATTGCAAATTTGCCGAGCAGTGCATTGGAACCCTCCCCGAAGAATTTGTCGGCGCCCAGGACAACCTGTTAAAGGACAAGGTCGCGGTGGAAATGAAGCGTCATTACAAAACCGACTTCAAGCGCATCGGCCATCTTTCCCGCATCGCACGCTACGCCGAAAAAATAGCTCAGCAGGAAGGCGTAAATCTAGCTGTTGTATTGTGCGCGGCCTATCTGAAAGATATCGAGGCCGATGATTCAGGCAACCAGCCGACCGCGGCGAAGATTCTTGCAAACCTGGGAGCGAACGAAGAGATCCGCAACGAGGTGTGCGCTTTGCTCGAAGCCCTTAAAAACGGACGCACAACTACCTCACGGGAGGCCGGAAGTCTGGCCGATGCGGCTGCCATCACCCGGCTCGAAGAGCGCAATAAGGAAATGGCCATCGATGCAGAGCAATTCACCGATTTCATCACTGAGGAGATAACCACTGAAGCCGGCAGAATGGTTGCCAGATCGGTGTTCAGTCACCTCGCGGTTTCCTGACGCAGATGCAGGTCGCGCCGATCAGTCAAGCACAGGAAAACGAATTGCCGGCTGGGCGATTCTGTGCTATTTCGTTTTCACCTGAGCCTTTTGCAAAACTAGGATTGTCGTTCAAAATCAAACCATGCGAGAAATTTTACCACAACCATATGATTGAT
>JARFQM010000192.1 GCA_029287755.1 Desulfofustis sp.
TTTCATCCAAACGAAGAGCCGCTGCTGCAGGGCACCCTCGGTTTTCATATAAAGATAGATGGAGCCGTGCATGGCGAGCAGGGCGACGGTAAACAGCCCCACAGCGAGACTGAAGCCGCTGACCAGATCGAGCATCGAGCCAAGGAAATCACCCCGCTCGGAAATCGCCAGCCCCTGCATCAGCGCCCCTACGGCGACTCCGAACAGCAAGGCGGCCAGGGTCGAGCCGGCGAAAAAGAGAATATCCCAAAAGGTGCGCCAGGCCGGATTGGTCCGCTTGGACCTGAACTCGAGCGAAACCGCCCGGAAAATCAAAGCGAAGAGCAAGAGCACGAAAGGCAGGTAAAAGGCGCTGAAAATCGAGGCGTAGGCCTCTGGGAACATCGCAAAAAGCGCACCGCCGAAGGTGACCAGCCAGACTTCATTGCCGTCCCAGAGCGGACCGATGCTGTTCATCACCAAGCGCCGCTCGGTGTCGTCTTTGGCCACGAACGGGTGCAGAAACCCGACTCCCAGGTCAAAGCCGTCCAGGATCGCATAGCCAATCAGCAGGACGTTGAGCAGGATAAACCAGATGATGCACAATAATTCGTAACTCATTTTATTCTCCTCTCACATGCTAAGACTGGCTGAGCCGAGCGTGCTGTCGTTCGGACGAGGCATCCTGAAAGCCGTGCTCGGTCCCGTCTTCCGTCATCTCAAACTCCTCTGGGCCCTGGCGGATCTTGCGGTCAAGCACAAAGATCCAGACCGCGGCCAGGCTGAGGTAGAGAAGGGTGAACAGAATCAGCGAGGTGGCCGCTTCCTGGGCATTGACCGATGGACTTACCGCATTGACGGTGCGCAGCCCCTCACGCTCGTCATATTCGTAGAAACCGTCTGCACCGACCAGCAGATCACTGCCGTCCTCGCTCCACTCTATGGGCGGGTGGACGATCCAGGGTTGGCGGCCGACTTCGGCGCCAATCCAGCCGGCCTGATTGGAGGCCATGACCAGGCCGATGCCGAATACGAAGCACCACAGCAGCCAACGCTTGTCAGCCAGGGTTCGGCGCCAGTTGAAATAGAGCCCCAGGACGCTGGCGATGATCATCAGACCGCCGACGCCGACCATGACGCGCCAGCTCAGGTAGGAGAGCAGCAGCGGCGGACGGTCCTCCGGTCGAAAGCGGTCGAGGCCGACAACCGGCTTGGAAAAGGTGAGGTCATCAAACACCATGAAGCTCAACCCTCCGGGGATGCTGATATCGAAATCGATGCGCTCCTCCTCGGCGTTGGGCCAGCCGATCAGGTTGAGATCGGCCCGGCCGGTGTCGAAATGGGCCTCGAAGCTGGCCAGTTTCGCCGGTTGGTAACGGTACACGTTCTGGGCCTGGGTATGCCCGTTCAAGGCCAGGCCGAGCGAAGAGAGCAGAGCCAGCACCAGGGCGCCGTTGATCGAGTGGCGGGCAAATTCCCGGTGCCGGTTTTGTAACACGAAATAAGCGGACACACTGAGCACGAAGAAAGCGCCGACCGCGAAGCAGCCCAGCAGAACATGGCTCAAGCGCTGTACGGTGGAGGGGTTGAACACCAGGTCAAGAAAATTGACGATTTCAGCGCGGCGCTGCACCACCCCGTCGATAACCCAGGGTACCATGCCGGAACCGCCGTCACGCATGATGTCGACAACGTGATGGCCGGCCGGGGTCTGCTGCCAGCTGTTGGCCACGACGATCCAGATCGAGGAGAACACCGAACCGAGGGCGACCATGTAGACGCTGAACAGATAGAATCCCCGGCTTACCCGCTGCCGGCCGAAGGCGACCACTGCGAGAAACCCGGATTCAAGAAAGAAGGCGAAGATGCCCTCGGCGGCCAGGGCGCTGCCGAAGACATCGCCGACGAAGCGGGAGTAGGTCGCCCAGTTGGTACCGAACTGGAATTCCATAACGATGCCGCTGGCCACGCCGATGCCGAAGTTGAGCACGAATATTTTCATCCAAAACTGGCAGGCGGCGGCGAAGACCGGTTTGCGGGTGAGATAGTAGCGCGTTTCCAAATAAGCGAGGATGACTCCGAGACCGATGGTCAGGGGCGGAAAAATGTAGTGGAACATTACGGTGAAGGCAAACTGCAGCCTGGACAATAAAATGACCGTATCCATCAGTTGACTCCTCGAATTCTCTATTTCATGAATGTGGAAACTGAGCCGACGGGTACACAGGTTGCCGCCGCTGGACAAGTCTCCCCGGTATACCCATGGTGTAAATAAAACCGAAATCCGCTCTTTTGTCAGGCGAAAATGCGCTGACACTCCCGGGGGCAGGCCTTAAGGTGTTGAAACCGTATGCAATCTGTGAGAAATGAATGGTCCGTTTAGAGCACAATAGAATGGTCATAAGTTTGGCCATTCGCTGCACCGCAGAGGACGCCTGGAAACTGCTCACCGATACTCAGCAGTGGCCGCGCTGGGGCCCCTCCGTCGCCCGGGTTAGCTGCGCGCAGCGCTTCATCGGTCCCGATTCGGAGGGCAGAGTAAAAACCTCGCTTGGCTTCTGGGTCCCGTTCGCCATTACCGAATACCGTGACCACCAGTTCTGGAGTTGGCGCATCGGCAGGTTTGCGGCAACCGGTCACCGGATCAGAGTCGAAGATGAGACCGCTTGCGTGGTGGCCTTTGACATGCCCTGGTGGGCGCTGCCGTATCTGCTTGTCTGCCGGGTTGCGCTGGGCCGGATACGCAGGCTTCTGGAAGCGGGCGAAGATCATTCTTGAAGAAATAATTCAGCCCGGCCTTCAGGATGGCCCAGGCATGTTTGTCCTTTTTTTCTTTTTGACGACGAGCGTCATCAACGCCGGTGCCAGCAGCAAATCGGCGCTCAGGGCCAGAAGCACGGCGCTGCCGGCCAGCAGCCCGAAATAGAAGAATATGTTCATTTCGGCAAACATGAAGATGAAAAAGCCTAAGGAAAGCACCACGCTGGTGGTCAGCATTGCCCTGCCGGCGGTCATCAGGGTGTTTTCCACCGCCATGTTCAGATCTCCCGACTGCTGATAGTAGCGCCTGAAATTGTACATGAAATGGATGGTGTCGTCAACGGCGAGGCCAATGACGATCGAGGCGATAAGCATGGTGATCATGTCGAGATTGATGCCCAGCCAGCCCATGAGTCCAAGCACGGTGATAATCGGGGTGAGATTGGGGATCATGCTGATCAGCCCCAGCTTCAGGTTGCCGATCAACAGAATCATCATGACGGTGATGACCGCCAGGGCGATACCATAGCTTTGAGCCGCTGAGTAGATGGCTGCGTGGATAATCCTGCCAAACAGCGACATGATGCCGGTGGCTGCTACCTGCATGGGTTCGCCGCCTTCCAGCGTCCTGCTGCCAAAGGTATCGGTAAACCTGTCGGTCACATCCCTGATGAAAGGGATATAGAGCAGGGCGTCCTGCCAGGGGACTTTGAGCGTGACGCGCGCATAACGATACTGGCTGTCGGTGAGATTGTCGATATCGTCTGAGCCGGTATTGGAAAAGAGCAGGAATTCCTGGGGAATCAGCTTTTCGTTGTCGGGTATTTTGTAAAAGGCCGGGTCGTTGTCATGCAGGGCCTGGTGAATTTCCTTGAGCAGGGTGGTAATGGCCAGCGCCTTGCCGATCGGTACCTCGTGGCTGGCGTAATCGGCCACCAGTTCCGCCATGAGTCGCTCCATATCGAGCAGGGTCTCACGGTCGTAAAGTCCGTTTTCCCTGCCGGTGTCGAGCACCATTTCCAGCACCACGGTTCCCTTCAATTCGCGATCCAGCAGCTGTGTCGCCTGGCGAACGCCCAGCTCCTCTGGCAGCCACTCGAGCCCGTCATGGGAGAACAGCACCCTGGTAACCCCTGTCAGGCCCACTATGACAATGCCAACAGCTACTCCCAGTACCAGACGATACCGGGTTATGCTGAAGGCGGCGACAGCGCGCAGAAAACGATCGATGAGGCTATCTCTTGCTGATTTTTCGGGGCCCCATGGCTTCAGGGGCAGGAGGGAGAGCAGCGCGGGTAAAAAGGTAAAGGTGTAAATAAGTGAAATTCCAACACCGATTGCTGAAAAAACGCCGAGATCAGCGATCGGAGCAACTTTGGCCATGGAAAAGGATGCCAGACCGGCCGAGGTGGTCAGCGATGTCATGATCAGGGCCGGCCCCGAATGACCATAGGCGGCAACTATGGCATCATGGCGAGCCTCTCCATGGCGGATGTTTTGATACGTGAGAGACAGGACATGAATCGAGGCGCCGACGCCGACGGTGAGAATAAAGGAGGGCAGCATGGTGGTCGGCAATTTGAATGAGACGCCCAGCACAGTCATCAGCCCCACCGTGGAGATCAGCGACAAACCGACGAGCATGAGCGGCAGCAGCACCCCGCTGGCGCGGCGAAACATCAGAAACAGGCAGCCGCCGATGACCAGCAGTGCCAGTTTCATGAAGGTGAAGGCATCCTTCTGCATGTAATACTTGATTGCATGCAGATTGACCGGAGGCCCGGCCGCCGAAATCTGGAAGGCAGGGTCCTGATGACGGGCCACCACCTCATGGACGGCTTCCACAAAGAGATCGTTTTCCAGATCAGAGAGATAGCGTTGCCCGGGTGAATCACCACCCTCATCATCTTCTTCCACTGGCTCATCGAAACCTGAAAACAGATCACCCTCAGCTTCGCCGCCGTACACCTGACTCTGCAGAAAAATCGCCGTGTACTTGCCATTTTCCGACACCAGGTTGTTGATATAGAGGGGGTTGCTCAGGACGCGCTCGCGCAGTTCGGCTGACTCGCCGGGCGTGGCCGGACTGCGGGGCAGCAGGTTGTCGACCAGCAGGGTGTCTCCCTCGCCGCGCACATTTCTGATGTTGATCAAAGAAGTGATGTCTTCGAGAAACGGAACGGAATCGAGCAGGTCCTCATGCAGGGCTCTGAGTTTTTCGAGGACCTCGGAGGAATAGAGCGTTTCGCTGTAGACGGCCAGGACGAGAAAATCGTCCCTGCCGAATTCCTCCCTGAACTGGTTGTAGGTTTTCAGGTAGGGATCGTCGTCATGAAGAAACCCCTCGTTAGAGGTGTCGAATGTAAGGTGTTGGAGCTGCCAGCCCAGCAAGGCTGTGCAGAGGAAGACTCCAATCAGCACAGGAATGCGAAAACGCAATACGGCGGTGACAAAAATCTCGAGATATCGATTCGTGTGTCCATATTGACCAACCACTGCCTTACCCCCGTGGTGTGTGTCACTGTTGACGTGGATAGTGACCAGCGCAGAAATCGCCGGGCTTCATTTCCCGGCTGCCAGCCCCGGAACCGTGCAGAGATTTACCAGGATAATTACCAGAATAAAAAAACAGAGATCAAGGGCCTCATAAAATGCCGGAAAGAAAGCCCATGCCGGCAAGCGATATTATCACTCCGCAGGTGCGCACGGCGATTTTCCCGGCCGGCCAGCGCACCAGCATGCCGATAGCGATACCGGAAAGGTGCAGCAGGCCAGTGGAGATCACGAAGCCGGCGCTGTAAGCCAGAGGGTTGGCGGCGCCCGGCAGTTCGGTACCATGGGCATGGCCGTGAAAGACGGCGAACACACCAACAAGAATGGCGGCGACCCAGAGCGGCGGCCGAACCGCGAAAGCGACCATGGCGCCAAGCACTATTGCCGATACGGCTATGCCCGTTTCAATGGAGGGGATGGGAATACCCAGGACCCCAAGTGCGCCGCCAAAGGCCATGACCAGAGGAAAGACCACAGGCAGGACCCAGATTGCCGGATTACCCAGAAAGGCGCCCCAGAGACCCACCGCGACCATGGCGGCCACATGATCCCAGCCCAGGAGGGGATGAGCAAATCCGGCAATAAAGCCTCCGGTAATTCCCCCGCCTTCATGGGCGTGGGCCACACAGGAGAGAGCTAAAAGAGCACAGGTCATCACCGCTATCCCGCCCTTTTTCATTCTGCGCCTCCCTGAAATCGATTAATCAAAAAACAATTTACCCAAAAGATTTTGACTGGTTAAGAAAGCTGAGTTCACTATAGACAAGAGTTGAATCAGACGCAACACCATGATCGCCTGGTGAGAATCTTGGTAAAACCGCCCTGACCTGTCTCTTATACACATCTCCGAGCCCACGAGACTTAATAGCACATC
>JARFQM010000298.1 GCA_029287755.1 Desulfofustis sp.
CGGGCCTGATACTTGGAGAAAGAATGGCGTGAATGGCAGGCGTTGCAGGCCCCTTTCGAGCCGTCCGGGTTGAGGCGCCCGATACCGCTGTTCGGCCAGGTTTCAGGCGACAGTTTGTTGGCGGCGTTCTCGTCGATTTTCACCTTGGCGCCGTGACAGGATTCACAGCCGACAATAACGATGGGGTGTCCACCCGCCGCATGGGCGAGATAGGCATCGCTCGACTCCAGGATCTCACCGGCATGGGCGTGGTAGGAATCCATGGTTTCCTGGGCTTGCTGCTCGTGGCAGTTGCCGCAGTCGTTTGGGGTTACCAGGGTGGCGATGGTGGCACCGTTGTGCTCGAACGCATCGACATCATCTGCGTCTGCTTCGTGACAATCGAGGCAGCCGACCTCGTTCTCCCCATGCGCTGAATTTTTCCATTGCAGGTAGAGCCCTGGGTTGTTTTCCTCGTGGCAGGATTCACAGGTCGCTTCTGCCGCTGCGGCGTTAGATACAGCCCAGCCGAGCACAAGCAACACCGTCAGAATCAGACATTTCTTCATTAATTACCTCCTCCGGTTGAATTAATAATTACTACAGTCCGAGTTCTTTTATTCACAGCTCCGATCGGCGCGCCAACAGTAAATCCGATTATTCGCCAGCGCTTAACATCAGAACGTTGTGCCACGAGATAAAATCATAGCGACTCCGTGGTATTAAACAGAATCCCATCTTAATTTCTGCAGGCAGAATAGACAAGCAAATTATCGAATGAATCCATTGCGACGCTTGATTCTTGTATGCCTTTTTGGTATTGATCCCTTGTCGAATCTGACACGGTAAGCTTCGAGGTGCAGCTCTTGTTCGCTTGACTTTCGGCTCTTGATAACTGCCGCGAACCAGTCTGATCCATGCTTTCCGGACGCCCATTCGCCTGATCCCGATCAAGACTGTGCCCGGTTGCCGGGTGCAGAGGTTTACTATGCCTGGTGTCTCCATTATCGTTCCGACCAGGAACGAAGCAGAAAATATAGACCTTCTCCTGCAGCGTATTTTCGCGGTGGAGTATCTCAAGTCGGTCGACCACGAAATTATATTCGTCGACGACAGCTCCACCGATGCGACCCGGCAGAAGATCAGAAAATGGTGCGCCAGCGCGCCTGTCCGCCTGGTTGAGCGCGATAATGGCAAAGGACTTGCCAGTGCGGTAGTTGCCGGCGCTTCGATTGCCGCCTTTGATACGGCACTGGTGATGGACGCCGACCTCAGCCATCCCCCTGAAAAAATTCCCGAACTGGTGAAACCGCTGCTCGGCGGGGTGGGTGATATGGTGATCGGCAGTCGCTACGTTGAAGGAGGAGCCACCCCGGAATGGCCCAGATCGCGCCGGATTGCCTCAAAACTTGCGACCCTGCCGGCCCGGTTGTTCACTGATGTAAACGACCCCCTGGCCGGCTTTTTCGCCACCGCCACCGATCGTCTGCGACAGACACGGCCCGATGTGCCCGGGTTCAAGATTGGTCTCGAGGTCTTGGCCGTGGGGGGCGATGAGCTGCGGGTGCACGAAGTGCCGATAGTTTTTAACGATCGTTTCGAGGGCTTTTCGAAAATGAATAAGCGGATCATCTTCGAATACCTCCAACAGGTGGGTCAGCTCAGCGGGATCGCCGTCGAGCTCTTTTCCGGATTGGTCATGGCCACTCTGGTCGGGGCCGGAACCATCCTCAACGTTCTTCTCTTCTGGGCCCTGCAGCGCTACGGCTTGAGTTCTCTTGCGGCCCATCTGGGCTCCATGACCGGCGCCGGATTGTTCCTCTTTGTGCTCATGGCGGTGCTGTGGAGCAACAAAGAGTCTGGCCGTCGCCTCAATCTTGATCTGGCGCCGGGCTTTCTCCTTGTCCTGGTATTTTCTCTCAGCATGCAGGCCGGTGTTTTCCACCTGGCCAGCGGACTCTTCAGCACTGCCCACATTCTTGCCTTCATTCCCGGAGCGCTGGCCGGTGCTGCCAGCTTCACCTTGCTTGGGGTGTTGTATCTATTTTCAGGGGTCAGAGGCCTGCCCCCAAAGGCACGGGCCAAGTTTATCATCATTGGCAGTGTGGTCTCACTGGCTGCACTTAAGCTGCTCTATCTCGGGCTGCCCGAACTCATGGAGCAGGAAGCCTACTACTGGAGCTATGCCCAGCATCCCGACCTCAGTTACCTGGATCACCCTCCCATGGCAGCATTGTTAATCTGGCTGGGGACCGCACTGTTCGGTACCGTGGAATTTGGGGTCCGTATAGGAGCGTATCTGAGCTGGTTCGTCACCGCTTATTTCGCCTATCGACTGACAGCTGATATTTTCAACCGCACGGCGGCCTGGGGAAGCGTTCTGCTGGTTTCCCTGTTGCCGCTCTATTTTGGCACGGGCTATGTGATCACGCCGGACAGTACCCTCCACGCCGCCTGGGCCGCCTTTATCTACTACTTGCATCGCAGTCTCATCAGGGGGGCGTCAAAAGCGTGGCTGGGAGTAGGTTTAAGTTTGGGAGTCGGTCTCCTGTCCAAATACACGATCGTGCTATTGGGGCCCGGAATCGTCTGCTTTTTGCTCCTCGACAAGCGGGCCAGGATCTGGTTTCTGCGTCCGGAACCCTACCTGTCTCTTATACACATCTGACGCTGCCGACGAGTTGACCTG
>JARFQM010000380.1 GCA_029287755.1 Desulfofustis sp.
TATTAAGTCTCGTGGGCTCGGAGATGTGTATAAGAGACAGGACAAAAGAGAGGGCAAAGAACCAGCCCCTGAAAAGATCCCCCAGTCCCTTGACTACGCCTTGGTCGATCATGGCCGGACCAAGACCAACAACCTGATTGTTGAACGAGGTGTAGATCAATGAAAAAATGATCGAGGCGCCGATAAAGCCCAGGACGAATTTCGGGAACCGGTACCAGATCTCCATGGCTCCGACCTGGCGGCCGGTCTCTTCGACCTCGACCCGTGTCGTGAAATAAAGGGCCACACAGAAGGCGATGACCCCGATCAGGACGTTCTGGATCATCTTGATGGTTGCCGCCACGTAAAGCGCTTTCTCTCCGAGAAAAGCACCGGCCGCGGCAACGGCACCGGTGGCGTCAATGGTGCCGCCCATCCAGGCGCCACCCAGGACAAGCTGCATGTCCTCCGGGAAGGTAGCTTTGATGACGGCCGGCATCACGATCATCATGATCGAGGTGAAGACCAGCGACAGACCCACAGCCAGGGTCAGCTCCTCCTTCTTGGCCTTACAGGCCGCCGCCGTGGCAATCGCAGCGCTGACACCGCAGACGCTCATATCCGAACAGATGGTGGCGTTGAGCCGTTTGGACGGCATCTTGACGATCTTCTGACCAAACCAGTAGGTGACCAGCCAGACAGTCGGCGTCACCACCCAGGCGACAAAGATCCCCGCGGTGCCGATGGTAATAATCTTCTCAAAGAGGATCGAGGCGCCCAGCAGCACCAGTCCGGTCTTGATGTAGTATTCGGTCTGCACCGCCGGCATCGCCCATTTGGGAGTACCGACTGTATTGGAAATAAGCATGCCACCGAAGATTGCCCAGAACGCGTAACCGACACCATAGGTCTTCATTGTTGCCTGGGAACTTGCCAGATAGGCCAGCACAGCGACCAGATAAACGAAGCTGAAGCCAATCACGAATTCTTTGAACGATTTCCCCATGGCCGCCATGCCCACGCCAAAGAAAACGGCAAAAAAGATGCCCAGCAGGATGAGCCAGCCGATCTGGTTATATGGGCTCACCTTGGTTTTGGAATTGGCGCTGCTGGCCTTACGGTGGGCGCCGCGCCAGTCGTAGATCGAGGCTTGGGCCGCCTCATTCAAGGCGGTATCGTTGAAGCCGGCCGCCTCGGCCTGGGCTTCAGCTTCCTGGGCAAGAGCCAGAGCCTCTTTTTCCGCTCCACTCGCCGTTTCAGCTTTTCCCATGGCCGCTGCCTTTTTGGCATCGGCGGCTTCCTGGGTCATTAAAAATGCATCCAGCGGGTTCGACTTCCAGCCGTGCGGCTTGGTGGAAAATTTTTTCAACCACTTGCCCGCGGGAACGCTGCTTACTTTAACCCCCGCTCTGGCATCGTTGAGCTGATACCAGCCGATGGTCTTGAACTTGTCGGTTTTTTCGGCATCAGCCAGATACTTACCCTCGATTTCGGTCAGTTTCGCTTGCATATCGCCGGCATGGGGAAAATAGATGAATACCCCCATCAGCAGGATGAATAAGCCCAGCCAGATGGCCCACCAATCCTCCTTTTTCCACATCTCCGACCATTCCCATTTACCAACATCAACAACAACTTGACCTTCAGGTTTCTCTCCCATGAGCGCCTCCTATTTCTATGGTGGTAAGGCTACTAATCAAGGCTACTAATCATCCTTCCTGAGGAAGTAATGCTTAATAGCAATGGGTACTACAATGTAGTAATCAATATTACCAGATTTCGATGGAATATCAATGATAAATATAGTACTGAGCTGCATTTTGGAAAGAGGCTGCCGCCATTTTCATTTCCCCAGTGTTGCCGTGGAGGCCGTTCATGCATGTGGCGAAAGCCGTTTTCGACCGCCACAGGGCCGCCCATCCTGGGCACTGAGCATTCGGGACTTTAGGGGGAACCGGCCATTTGCTCGTTGAGCGCGGCGGGGCAGCCGATCTGCACGTCGATGAACACGGCAGACGCACCTTTATCTAGATACTTCCTGCCCATCAGCCACGCGCGGTTCACAATTACGCCCTCGGCCCGCTTAATAGCTAGGCAAGGGGTCTCCGAACTACTGTCCGGAGCATGACGATCAGGCGGGATATTTTCCCTCGATATAATCCTTCAGATAGTTGATCTGGACTTTATGCACGCACGTATTGGGTATGGATCAGCAGGGCCCAGCCTAGATTGCCACGGGAATGAAGCTGATGGCAAAAACCGCCAGCGCCAGTACGAAGGTTCCCAGCGGCGCGAGAGTCAGCTCCCCCACCTCGAAATCTTCTTCGGGTTCCCTGAAGTACATGGCTATTATCAAGCGCAGGTAATACCACATGGACAGAATGGAGCTGACAATACCCAGTGCACCAAGAGTGATGTGGCCGCCCTTGAAGGCCCCGGCGATAATATAGAATTTGCCCATGAAGCCGGCCGTGGGCGGAATACCTGCCATGCTCAAAAGAAAAATGGCAATGCAGGCCGCCGAGTAGGGCCTGACCTTGGCGAGGCCGTTGAAATCATCGAACGAATGTCGCTTCTCCCCCTCACCCCCGAGGTAGGAAAGCGCCGCAAAAATGCCCAGGGTCGAGACCGCATAGGCGGCCAGGTAAAAGAGAATGGTCGAGCCGTTGAATTGCTCACTGTTGATCGCCACCAGGGCGATAATCAGGTAACCGCTGTGAACTATGCCGGAGGCGGCAAGCATGCGCTTGAGGCTGTTCTGGCCGATGGCGATCAGGTTGCCGACAAACATGGTCAGCACGGAAATGTAGAACAAATAGCTCACCCACCCTTCCTGCAATTGGCCGTTGATCACCAGAAAATTAGCAAAGACGGCGAATACCGCGGTTTTTACTGCGGTGGCCATGAATCCCGTAACCGGCACCGGGGCGCCGTCATAGACATCGACCACCCAGGCATGGAAGGGAAAAGCCGCCGCCTTGAACAGCAGGGCCACGACGATCAGCAGCGAACCGCCCACCAGAGAAGGATTGGTGAGAAACCCGCCGGCCTCGATCACCCGGCCGATGTCGGCAAATTTAGTACTTTGTGCCCCGGCATAGATAAAGACGCTGCCCATGACGAAAAAGGCGCCGGCAAAGGCACCGAGCATCAGATATTTAAGCACCGCTTCAGAGCGCAGCACCGAACGGCGATCAGCAGCGATCAGCGTGTAGATGGCCAGCGACATGATTTCCAGGGCAATGAACAGGGTGATCAGTTCAGCGGCCATGGTCAGCAGCAGCATACCGCTGGCGGCAAACAGCATCATGCAGTAATGCTCGAGCACGAACCCTTCGTTCTGGTTGAAATAGGTTTGCGAGGCCATCGCCGAAAAAAACCCGCAACCAAGAATGATAAGACCGGCCACTTTGGTGAACGTCGAGGTGACCAGCATGCCGTTGAACATGGTCTCGTAGGGTGCGATCGGAGGTCCGTTCTCCACCGTGAGCTGAACGAAAAACGCAAACGCGAAAAGGCCGATGCCGAGAACAGAAATCCCTTCCTTCCTGAAACTCTCAAACGCCGCCGCCAGCATTACCAGAATGGCGCCTGTAATGGTTGCAACAAGCGGCAGGATCGCCATGATATCTTGCATTACCGGTCTCCCGTTTTCAATTCTTGGCCTGGTTTTTGTGCTTCGAGCCGATACTCAGCAACATGCTGAGCTTTTTCGATAATCGCCATCTGACGCTGCGCCGAAGGTTCTATCTTGGCGAGGAAAGGCTGCGGATAGATGCCCATGACTACGATCAGCACAACTATCGGCAGAATGGTGAGGACCTCAATTGCCGACAGATCGCCAAAGCCGGCCAGCTTGCTGTTGGGTTTTTCGAAAAAGACCCGCTGAAAGAGCCACAACATATAACACACCCCAATGATAAGGGTGGTTCCGGCACCCACGGCAATGAGCGGGTTGAACTTGACCGCCCCGAGAATGATCAGGAACTCGCCAATGAACCCCGAAGTGCCTGGCAGACCAACCGAGGCCAGCATGGCCACTGCGAAAAAGAAGGCAAAAATCGGCGCCCTGGCCGCCAGGCCGCCGAAATCGTCAATATTTCTGGTGTCGGTGCGCTCCTCGATGATGCCCAGCAGCAGGAAAAGCACCCCGGTACTGGTGGCGTGGGCGACGATCTGATAGAGCGTTCCGGTGAGTGCCTGGATATTCATGCAGAAAATACCCAGGGCGATGATACCCATGTGCGAGGCCGAGGAAAAAGCCAGCATCCGTTTGAAATCTTTCTGGGCCAGGGCGGCGATGCCGCAATACATCATGCCGATCACCCCCGAGCAGGCGAGAATCAAGGCGTAGCGCGCGAAACTCTCATCGAACACCGGCACCACAAAACGAATCACCCCGTAGACGCCGATCTTGGCCATCACCGCGGAGAGAACAAAGGTCGTCGCCGTGGGGGCCTCGGTATAGGCATCGGGCAGCCAGGTGTGAAAGGGGAACAGGGGAATCTTGATGGCAAAGGCGATCATGAAGCCGACAAAGGCCAGGGTCGCCGTGGCGCCGCTGAGGGACAAGCCGACCAGATTGGTCATCGCAAAGCTCCACTCGCCGCTCTGAGCCTGATGGGCTATCCCCAGGTAAATGATGGAAGCCAGCATGAGCAGCGAACCGGCAATGGTGTAGATGGTAATCTTGATGGTCGCCGGCAGCCGATTCGGCCCGCCGTAGATACCGATCATGAAGAAAACCGGCAGCAGCATGACCTCCCAGAATATATAAAAAAGGACCATATCGGTGGCCGCCACCGCACCGATCATGGCTCCCTGGACGATCAGCAGGTTGGCGTAGTACCCTTTCTCCTTGGTCTGAAAAAGCAGGTAGACCATCGGAAACAGGGTTGCCGCCGCGGCCAGCACCAGGATGGAAATGCCATCGACTCCAAGACTGTAGGAGATGCCCAGAGACTCGTTGATCGGGATGTGTTCGACAAACTCGAAGGCGCCGCTGGCCCCGCTGAAAGACAGGAATACTTTTAGTCCCAGCAGCACCACGATCACCGAAACCGCCAGTCCGATTATCCTGGCCGCTTCTTTGCTGAACGGCAGTACAAAGGTCGCCAGCCCTGCGATGATGGGGACAAAGATCATGATTGAAAGAAAATTTTCAAACATTGAATCACCCTTAGAAGTTCAATGACCGAGAGAGCAGCAAACTCAAAATAGACACTCCGATAACCATATAGACCGCATAGATACGGACATAGCCGACCTGGACGACCTTAAAAGCCAGGCCGAACATGCGGTAGAGCCAGCCGCTCGCCTGCACCGGGGCGTCGGTGACATAGGGCTCTATGACCCTGCTGATCGCTTTGCCCGCATATTGGTACGGCGCCACAATGACCTTGTGATAGAGCTCATCGACATAGAATTTATGATAGGCAAACTTTTTCACGCCGCTGTAGTCAGGCTCGTCCACCTGGACGGTAAATTTCCGGTAGGCGATGCTGATGCCGATCACAAAGGCTAGGATAGAAGCCGCGATGGCCAGTATTTCCAGGCCTACCCCGCTGTGGGGGTGATGCTCCACCAGGCTCGGCGCCAGCCAGTGTGAAACCCTTTGATGACCGCCGAAAATGGCGGGGATATTGGCGTAGCCGGCGAACATGGAACCGGCCGCCAGGATCAGCAGGGGGATGAGCATGACCCTGGGCGACTCAACCGCATGGTCATAGGCCCCCTGATCACGGGGACTGCCGTGAAAGACGACAAAAATCATCCGGAAGGTGTAGTAGGCCGTGATGCCGGCCACCAGCACACCGATCAGCCAGATACCGACGTGTCCGTTGGCCAGAGCCGAATAGAGGATTTCGTCCTTGGAGATAAAGCCGGCAAAGGGTGGACAGCCGGCCAGGGCAAGTCCGCCTATGAGCATGGTCCAGTAGGTGACCGGCAGCTTGGAGCGCAGGCCGCCCATCTTCCAGATGTCCTGCTGGTGATGCAGGGCGATGATTACCGAACCGGCTCCGAGAAAGAGCAGGGCCTTGAAAAAGGCGTGGGTGAAGACGTGGAAAATACCGGCTGAATAGGCCGCCACCCCGACTCCGGCGAACATATAGCCGAGTTGGGAGACGGTCGAATAGGCCAGAATCTTCTTGATGTCGCTCTGGAACATGCCGAATATCGCCGCCAGCAGGGCGGTCAGTATACCGATCCAGGCCACCACCTCCCCGGCAGCGGGGACATGAGCATAGATGAAGCTGAAGCGGGCCACCATGTAGACCCCGGCGGTGACCATGGTGGCCGCGTGGATCAGGGCGGACACCGGTGTCGGGCCGGCCATTGCATCCGGCAGCCAGACGTAGAGCGGAATCTGGGCTGACTTACCCGTGGCGCCGATGAACAGGAGCAGGCAGACAAGTACTCCAACGGGCGCTGTCAGGTTATGAGCATTCGCTTTAAGGGAGAGATAGTCAAAGCCATCAGCCCCGATCCCCCAGAACAGAAAAGCCATGCCGAGCACGAAGCCGAGATCGCCGATCCTGTTGACGATAAACGCCTTGTTGCCGGCCACCACATTGTCGGTATCTTCGCTCCAGAAACTGATTAGCAGATAAGAACAGAGCCCGACGCCTTCCCAGCCCACGAACATGACCACGGGGCCGTCGCCGAGCACCAGGATCAGCATCGAGCCGAGGAAGAGATTGAGGTAGGCGAAGAATTTGCCGAACTTCTGGTCACCGGCCATATAGCCGATGGAGTAGATGTGGATGAGCGAACCGACAAAGGTGACGAAGAGAAGCATCAGGGAACTGAGCGGATCGGCCAGGAACCCCATCGACACATCCAGGTCGCCCACGGCAAACCAGGTGAAGGCTTTATGGCTCAAAAACCGTTGCTCGGCGGGGAGGGAGAGGAGCGCGAAGAACACTTTGACGGCCATGAAAAAAGACAGCACCGGGCCGATGCACCCCAGGATCCCGTAGAACCGTTCGGATATCTGCTTACCCTTGCAGGTGACCACATACAGCACACCGATAATCAGGGCTCCCGCAAGCGGCAGCAGGGGAATGAAGCCAAGGTATGTGGCAGTGTGTGTCATTCGATCACCCCTTCAGCAAACTGAATATATTGGTGTCAAGGTTGCCCTTGTGCTTGTGCAGAAGAATTATCACTGCCAGCGCCAGGGCCGCTTCGGCTGCGGCCACAGCCATCACCATCAGGGCCAGGACGTGGCCGTCCATGTTGACATGCAGTCGACTGAGCGAGACAAAGCCCAAATTGGCGGCATTGAGCATCAGTTCGATGGACATGAAGACGATGAACACATTTCTTCTTGAGACGACGCCGAGAATCCCCAGGCAGAAAAGTATGACGCTCAATGAGAGATAGTGCGATACCATCAGTTCACCCCCCGTTTGCCGGCCAGCACCACGGCCCCGACCAGGGCCACCAGCAGCAGAATGGACACGATTTCAAAGGGCAGCAGCCATTGGGTGAAGAGTAGTTGACCAACCTCTTTGACGCCGCCGAAGCCATCCTCGAATACCGTCACCTCGGTGGCCGGCAGAGACTTGGAAATTTTGATAAGCAGACCGGCAATCGGCGCCACCACAACAATCCCGCCGGCCAGATAGAACCAGCGGTCGGGGCCAAGCGGCAGGTCTTTTTCCTGAATATTGAGGAACATGATGATGAAAAGAATCAGCGACATGATCGCCCCGGCATACACAATGAGCTGGATGGCGAAGATCAGCTTGGCCGACAGCAGGGCATAGAGGCCGGCCAGGGAGATCAGGGTCACCACGAAGCTCATCGCCCCGTTCATAGGATGCTTGAAGAGAATCAGCCCCAGCGCGCCAAGCACCGCCAGCAGGGCGAAGCCAAAAAACAAGTAGGTAGTAATCATCGATCAGCCACCTCCCTTTTTATATTCTTCTTCAGCGAACGCACCGGGCGTCTCCAGCAGATCTTCCAGGCCCAGGACCAGCGACTCCCGGGAGTAGCTGGTCACCGAATAGATGCCGGTATCCATCCGTATCGCATCCATCGGGCAGGCCTCCACGCAGTAGCCGCAGTAGATGCACTCGAGCAGGTCGATATCGAAGCGGGTGGGCATCTTCTCAGACTTGCCGTCGAAGCGCTCTCCGGCTTCGATCATGATGCAGTTGGAGGGACAATTTGTCTGACACATGAAACAGGCCACGCACTTGACGCTGCCGTCCTCGTGCCTGGTAAGCCGGTGCCGGCCCCGCCAGCGGGCGGTGATTTCCGGTTTGACCTCCGGATAATGCCTGACATAGAGACGTGAATTGTCCAGCAGATTCCTGAAAAAATGCCCCAAGGTTACGGTCATACCCTTGATGACCTCAACCAGGTAAAGCTGTTCCAGGAAGGTGCGGCCTTTGCGTTCAACTATTCGTACTTTGATGCTCATAACGTGTTCCCTCAGCCCAACGAGACGATGATCGCACTGGTGATGAAAATGTTCAACAGGGCCAGCGGCAGCAGCTTCTCCCAGCCGATCTTCTGAAGCTGATCATAGCGAAAGCGCGGCAGCGTCCAGCGCACCCAGACATAGACGAAGCACATCAGAAAGGTCTTGAAGAGAAAGGTGCCAATCTGCAGCAGGGCCACCAGAATCCGGTCCGCCACCCCGCCGTGGGCAAAGACCAGGTAGACAAGCAGCACGACCTCGAGTATGGCGACCAGCGACCAGAGCAGGGCGACATAGACCGCCGTCTCTTTTTGGCGCGGGTCGTTTTCCCGGTAGTAGTGACTGCGGTTGTTCCTCTTCATCCACTCCGCGAAGAAGTAGCCGATCACCGGCAGCCCGATCATGATGGCGATGACCACCGGCCGGGCATAGGTCACCAGGGTCTCGGTGGTAAACCAGGGGATCTGATAGCTGCCGAAATAGAGGGTGACGATCAGCGCCGAGGAGACAAACATGGCCACATATTCACCCATGAAGAACAGGGCAAACTTCATCGAGCTGTACTCGACGTGGTAGCCGGCCACGATCTCACTCTCGCCCTCGGCCAGGTCGAACGGCGTCCGATTGGTTTCGGCGAAGGCGGCGACGATGAAGATGATGACCCCCAGGGGCTGGAGCAGAAATCCCCACATGGGGATGAAGCCGAACAGCAGTCTGCCCTGGAACTGGGCCATTTCAGAGAGATTCACCGTGCCGTAGACGGCCAGCAGACTGACCAGCGCCAGGCCCATGGGTATTTCGTAGCTGATCACCTGGGCGGCAGCCCGCAGCCCTCCCAGCATCCCGTACTTGTTGTGTGAGGACCAGCCGGCCAGAATAATGCCGTAAACCCCGAAGCCGACCACGGCCAGAAACCAGAGGATGCCGATATCCATCGGTACAGCCTGCATCATGTAATGCTTGTCCCCGAGAATCAGGACATCGGCAAAAGGGATAACC
>JARFQM010000407.1 GCA_029287755.1 Desulfofustis sp.
GTTTTCTGCAGGTGGTATACCTTTCGGCAGGTCTCGCCAAACGCGGGGCATATACCAATGACATCTGGCAGGAGCACTCCATCAGGGTACTGCGGGCCCTGGAATCGGTCGGTGTTCAGATTGAGGTGAGGGGGCTCGAACAGATCACCGCCGTCGACGGTCCGGTGATTTTCGTCGGCAATCACCTGAGCGTCATGGAAACGGTTCTGCTGCCGTCCTGGATTCTCCCTTACAAACCCTTTACTTATGTAATCAAGCAGAGTCTGCTCGAGGTACCGATTTTCAAGCATGTGATGGGCTCGATCGACCCGATCGCGGTGACCCGCACCAACCCTCGCGCTGATCTCAAAATTGTGCTTGAACAGGGAGTCGAGAGGGTCTCCCGAAACCTGTCGATAGTGGTCTTTCCGCAAACCACCAGGGCCGCCTTCAACCCAGAGCAGTTCAGTACCATCGGGGTAAAGCTGGCACGCCGGGCGGGGGTTCCGATAATTCCGCTGGCACTGCGCACCGATGCCTGGGAAAACGGCACTATTGCCAAGGATTTTGGCAAGATCGTTCCGTCCCGCAAAGTATTTTTCGCCTTTGGGGAGCCGCTTATCGTAGAGGGTAAGGGGGGAAATGAGCAGAATCAGATCATCGACTTTATCGAGTCCAATCTGGCAGCCTGGGAGCGGGCTGAGATCTAGGGCGAAATACCGAGGCGTTTGAGAAGAGCTGAGAGCTCACGCCGATCGAGACGTTGCAGGCCGATTTTCTCCGCATATCCCACCGCTTCACTATAGTGTTTCGGGCTTATGCTCGAGTGCAGCTCCTCATGGGCGTTTATAGTGCCGCAGGGGCGGTACTGGTCCATGATATTGACGTACGTGTGGGTTGATATCTGGCTGGCAATGAAGTTCAGAATTGCCTTGGTTTCTCCGAGTCCTCCAGGCATAAGCAAGTGTCTGATCAGCAGCCCGTGCGTGGCTATCCCACTGCGATCAATGTGCAAGTCCCCCACCTGGCGATGCATTTCTCTGACGGCCAGTCTCGCCTTCTCTGGGTAATCAGCCGCATCGGCATATTTTCGGGCGCTCCCCTTTTCCCAGAATTTGAAATCAGGCATGTACACGTCGATCAGGCCGTCGAGCAACTCCAGCGTGGACAACGAATCATAACCGCTGCAGTTGTACACCAGCGGCAAAGTAAGCCCGTTTTCGTAGGCTGGAGTGAGTGCCGCCATGATTTGGGGAACCACATGGCTGGGGGTGACGAAATTGATGTTGTGGCAGCCCCGGGACTGCAGGTCCAGCATGACCGCAGCAAATGACTCGGCGTCGACGGCGTGGCCTGAGGAGCCGTTGTGACTGATGTCAAAGTTCTGACAGAAACAGCAGCCCAGGCTGCAGCCTGAGAGAAAGATGGTGCCCGACCCATGACTGCCGACCAGCGGCTGTTCTTCTCCGAAGTGAGGATTGTAGCTGGCAATTACGGCATGCTCGGCGGTCCCGCAGCGCCCGATCTCTCCTTCGAGCCGGTTTACTCCGCATCGTCTCGGGCAGAGGGTGCAGTCGCTCAGGATGTCATACGCCTGCTTGGCCCGTTCTTCGAGGATTCCCGATTCGTGGAGCCGCAGTCCTTTGGTTTGCATCGTCCAGGCCTCAGGGAATAGTGATGGTGCCCTGGATGCGGTCAAGTTCCGCCAGCGTTTGAGCATATACGACTTTCGTGCGGTTTTCGGTCGACAGGGCTCGGGCATAATCCTGCTGGGCAATGAGCACATCGAGGGTGGTCGACCGGCCGGCTTCGAATTTAATCTGCTCTGCCTCGAGTCGTTTTCTGGTGGCAATAGAAGTTTTGCGGGTAGCATCTATGGCTTTGAGGGCCAGTTCCACGTCCCGCACCGTGACGCGAACGGTTCGGGTGATCTGCAGTTTCAGCAGTTCCAGGCCGGTTCTGCTCTTGTTATGGGCAGCCAGCGCCTGGCGGTATTGACCTTCGGCCAGGGAGTTGTCCAGCGGCCTGGAAAAGGTAAGCGCGAGCTGCCAGCGCGTATCGCTGTCGGACACCGAATCATCAAGTGCCGAGGAGTAGTCTTCAGCGCGCGACCCAAAGCCAAGCGAACCCAGCAGATCAAGCGCCGGTTTTCTGTCGTTGTCAGCTTTGTCGAGTTGATACTGCAAGGCCTTGACCTGAAGCGCGGCAGCCTGCAGATCTGGACGCTGGGCCATGGCGTTTTCGAAGACCTGGCGGATTTCCGGGTAGACCGGTTCGGTGGCCGGCAGATCCACCGGGTTGAACGGTATCAGCCAGTCTTCGCTGTTGAGCAACAATTTCAGGTTATCCTCGGCAAACCCTATCTCCCGTTCACCGGTGATCAAGTCCTGCTCCCTCTGGGCGACCTCCGATTCGGGTTGAAAGAGATCAATCTCGGCAAGTTTTCCAGCTTCGATTCTGGTTGCTGTCTCATCCCTGAGTTGCTTTGCCAGGGTCAGCGACAGTTCCAGCACCTCCAGGTTCTGGTGGGCAAAGACCAGTTCCCAGTAGGCCCGCTTGACCTCGGCGGCAAGATCGGCCGCTTCGCTGTCCACCAGATAAGAGGATGCCTCCAGCTGGGTCCTGGCGCTGTTCAGCTCGGCCAGCTGCGTCTCCCTGCCGAACCCCCTCAGGATCGGTTGCCGAACATCAAGCGTCAGGTCGGTGCTGTAGACCGGGTCGAAGAAATAGATGTCGGAGTCAGTGTCAAGGTTGCCGTTGTTCCAGTTCAGACCCACCTCCGTACCCGGGGTGAAGCGTTTCTCTACACCGGCAGTAAAAGCGGCGGTTTTTTCCTCGCTGCCTTCAATCGCTGTCACCGGCGCCTCGTCTTTTGCCCCAGCGCCCACTTCTCCGCTCAGCTGGTAATCGAAGGCACCTTCGGCAGCCAGGGCAGCGCCTTCGGCGCTCACCACGTCTTCCTTGCTGAGTCTCAGGCCCAGATTCTTGAGCAGGGCGGTCTGCACCGCCTCTGCTAAGCTGAGATCGATGCTCTGTGGTTCAACTTCAGCAGAATCTGCCTTGCCGTAAAGCAAAAGACAAAGACCAATTGCAGTCAGAAATGATAGGGGGCGCATTATTTGAGTTCCTTATGTTTAAGGGGTTCTCCGGCCAGATAGGGATACGGCTTCCAGTAGAGGTCCCTGACTCTGTCAGCGACCCGCCGCCTGAATTCTGAGGCCTGCTCCAAGAGATAATAGAGGGTCGGCACCACGATAAGGGTCAGGAAGGTGGCAACCATCAAACCGAAAATCACCACCACGGCCATCGAACGCCACCACTGGCTCGACTCGCTGACCCAGGAGATTGAAAAGGTGTGGAAATCAAACGATACCCCGGTAACCATCGGAATCAAACCAAGAATCGTGGTAACCGCGGTAAGCAGAACCGGCCGCAGCCGGGTTGCTCCGGCAGAGATAACCGCGTCTCTCAATTCATAGCCCCGGGCCCGAAGTTTGTTGGTGTAGTCGAGAAGCACAATGGCATTGTTGACGACGACCCCGGCCAGGGAAATGACTCCGACCCCGGTCATGATGATGCCGAATGGCTGGCGGAACAAGGCCAGCCCCAGAAAGGCGCCCCCCAGCGAGAGAATTACCGAGGTCATGATGATAAACGGCTGGGTCACCGAATTGAACATGGACACCAGAATCAGGAAGATGAGAAGCAGGGCGACCATGAAGGCCTTGGTCAGGAAGTCCTCGGATTCCTGCTGGAATTCAAATTCACCGGTGAATTTGACGCTGTATCCCGGAGGCATGGGAAACTGGCTCAGGAACTTCTCGGCTTCAGCACGAGCCACAGGCCCGGGTATTTTAGTCTCGTCGACGTTGGCCTTGACGGTGACGACCCGTTCGTTGTTGATCCGGTTGATATCGCCGATGGAGCCCGCAAAGGTTATTTCCGCCACGGTCGACAGCGGCACCAGTTCACCCGAGGGCGTCGGCAGCATGAGCTCATTGAGGATATCGACCACCTTGCGGTCCGACTCCTTGAGCTGCACGGTAATGTCGTAGTCGTCATCGCCCTCCCGGAAGGAGGAGACCTCCAGACCGTTGTAGGCGCTTTTCAGGGCGAAGCCGATCATATTGGTGGTCATGCCGAAGAGCGCCGCCTTCTGCCTGTCGACCACCACCTGCACCGAAGGAATTCCCTCGACGAAATCATCCCTGATGTCCTCGACATGGGGAATGGTGGCCAGAACGTCTTTGATCTTTTTGGCGATTTCACCGAGAATCTGGAAATTTTCCCCGGCAATCTCTATGTTGATCGGGGCGCCCGTCGGCGGACCTTCCTCTTCACTGGCGATGGTGATTTCTCCGCCTGGTATGTATTTGATACGTTGGCGAATTTCCTCCACATCATCATGCGAGGAGTTGACGCGGTCTTTGAGGTCGAGAAAACGGACGCCGAGGTGATTCGGGGTGTTGGCCGAAAATGCCGATCCCCCGCCGGAGCTGACGGTACCCCGCGTGTAGAGCGATTCGACGTTGGCGATGTCGCTGGGGCCGGTAAATGGCTCACCGCTCGCTTTTACGTGATCTTTACTGGCGAGAGCCGTGAGCGGGGTCATCTGCTGATCCACCGGGCTGCCGTCGATTTCGGTTTCAACACCGCTTATGGAATATTCGATCCGCTTGGTGATTTTATCTATATAGTCAATATCCGCGCCTTCAGGAACGTCGATATTGACGTAAATACCCTTGGGATCAATTTCCGGGAAGAACTCCACCGGCTTTTTCAGGCCGACTACGATCAGCCACCCCTGAAACATCAGAATGAGCACGCAGAAGGCGATGCCGATAATGGTGAACGGCATGCTCAGTGCCCGGGATAGGGATCTGGTGTATCTGGTCAGCAGGAAGCCTTTGATCTCGGCCGGCTTGTTGACGGCCGCAGACATGTCCTCCAGGCTGTAGATCGCGGCGGTATTTTGCGGATTCTTTAACTTCATGAACAGAGAGACCATGGCCGGGTTGATCACCATGGCCACGAACAGGCTGGATGCGAGGGTGATGATCAGGGTCAGCGGCATGTAGCCCATGAACTCGCCCATGATGCCCGGCCAGAAGAGCATCGGGGAGAAGGCGGCCAGGGTGGTCAACGTCGATCCCATGACCGGGTAGGCAACTTCCGAGGTGGCCTTCATGGCCGCTTCCACCCGGGAGGCGCCCTGCTCCATGAAGCGATAGGAGTTTTCGACAATAACGATGGCGTTGTCGACCAGCATGCCCAGGGCCAGGGTCAGGCTGAACAGCACCACCATGTTCAGCGTGATGCCGAGGATATAGAGTATTGAAAAGGAGAGCAGCATCGAAAAGGGAATGGCCAGACTCACCAGCAGGGCGTTGCGAATCCCCATGACCACAAAGATGACGATCAGCACCAGCACCAGCCCACTGAGGATGTTGTTCTCCAGGTCGGCGACCAGGTTCTTGATATCGGTCGACTTGTCCATGACCTTGGTGATTTCGGTGCCGCTTGGCCAGTGGGTGCTTGCTTCCTCGATGATGGCGTCAACCGCATCGCTGATCTTGATGATATTCTCCCCGGTCCGCTTCTTCACCGAGATGTTGACTGCATCCCTGCCATTGAGTCTCGAACGCGATACTTCCTCTTTGAAATCATCGACAACGTTGGCAACGTCCTTGAGGTAGACCGGTTGACCCTGATGGGTGGTAAGCACCAGGCCAAATATCTCCTCGGGGGAGGTGAATTCTCCCGGTACGCGCAGCTGAAAGCGGCCTCCGCCCAGCCGGATGGCGCCGCCCGAGGTGTTCAGGTTCTCGCCGTAGAGGATGCGCTGGAAATCATCGATGGACAATCCGTAATACGCCAGCTTCTCCGATTCGATTTCGACCCTGATTTCACGCTCCAGGCCGCCGGTCACGTCGACTTCCAGTACGCCGGTGATGGCCTCGATATCATCCTGGAGGTCGTCGGCGATCTTTTTCAGACAGGGAAGTCCGCAGGTGCCGGACAGGGAGAACACGGCGATGGGCATCTCGGAAAAGTTGACCTCGAAAACAGTGGGGTCGTCTTCGAGGTCGGTGGGCAGTTCACCGAGTGCCTCGTCGACCTTGTCTTTGACGTCCTGCAGGGCCTGGTCGATGTCGGT
>JARFQM010000449.1 GCA_029287755.1 Desulfofustis sp.
CACGATAATTCTCACCGCCATAGTAGTGGGAATTATCTCAATGATCGTGTTGTCAGCGTTCGGCCGGGGCATGATGGAGGGTATGGTAAAAAACTCTATCGATAATCTTGTCGGTCATATAAAGGTCCAGAACCCTCAATATCGAATCGACCCGGCCATAGACAACAGGATCGACCAGGCTGAAAAGATAGCGGTCCAGATTGGCGAGCTGCTCCCCGACGATGTTCAGCTGGCGACACGGCTGAGGCTCGATGGGGTGCTAAGCACCAGCAGGGAGCATACGGGCGTGATGATAGTTGGTATCGACCCGGCAGCCGAGAAAGGGGTGTCTTTCATTGGTCGCCCGCTTTATCAAGGAACGCCTCTTCAACCTGAAGACGCGCGCGGCCTTCTGATCGGCCAGGGGCTGCTGGAGCGCCTCGGGCTTGAGATCGGCAAAAAGGTGGTGGTGCTGAGCCAGGATGCATCCGGGGAAGGACGTTCAAAGGCATTCAGGATTCGTGGCAGCTACAGAACCGAAATGAGGGATACCGAAAAGCGCTATATCTTTATCAACCTGAAAAGCTTCCAGGACATGCTTGGTGTTCCGGGCAGCGCCACTGAAATTTCCATCAGCCTGAGAAACGCTAATGCTTACCAGACGGGCAGAGTAGAAGATTATGTCGGCAGGATAAACGAGCGGTTCGACGGGCCGGGGCTGGAAGCGACCGGCTGGCGTCAGCTGCTGCCTGCCATCGCCGCTTACATCGATATGTTTGATGTCTACATGCTGATCTGGTTTGTGGTCGTTTTCGTAGCCATGGGATTCGGCCTTGCCAATACGGTGCTCATGGCGGTCTATGAGCGCATGCGAGAATTTGGTTTGCAGAGGGCTCTCGGGCTGCGCTCGTCCGGAATTATCAAGAACGTGATGATCGAAGTGTTGTTTTTGCTTCTCATAGGTATGGCTCTGGCCGATCTGTGCTCTTTTCTCCTGGTCAAAGTGGTATTCAGATCAGGCATAGACCTTGGATCTTTTGGGGCTGGGATCGAAATGTGGGGCATCAGCCGCATTATTTACCCGGTTCTCAGCCTCAGCGACATCGTTATGGCCAACGGGGTGGTTGTTTTGCTTGGCCTGCTGGTCGGTTTGTACCCTGCGCTGCATGCTGCCAGATTTACCCCGATCGAGACAATGAGACACCTCTGAGTCAGGGGTGTGAACATCAGGAGAGCAGGGCATGGAACTCATCAAGGTCGACTCTGTCAGTAAAGTCTATCATCAGGGACGGGTAAGCTTCAGGGCGCTCGACAAAGTATCACTCGACTTCAAAAAAGGAGAATTTGTCGCTCTGGCAGGGCCCTCGGGATCCGGCAAGACAACCCTGTTAAACCTGATCGGCAGCCTCGACATTCCGGACGAGGGGGAGGTGT
Organism: Desulfofustis sp.; assembly: GCA_029287755.1. The sequence goes on from JARFQM010000449.1 coordinate 1,414, forward strand.
TTTTTGACCAGAAAAACCTCTCGGAACTGAACGACTCGGAAAGAGCCGATCTTCGACTGCACCGAATCGGCTTTGTCTTCCAGGCCTACAACCTCATCCCGGTGCTTACCGCCTTTGAAAATATCGACTACATACTCCTGCTGCAGAAGGTTGATAAATTTCTGAGAACAAGAAAGGTAAACGATATCCTTCAGGAAGTAGGGCTGACAGACAAGGCCTCCAACAGGCCCGATGAATTGTCCGGGGGGCAGCAGCAGAGAGTTGCGGTGGCCCGGGCAATCGTCACCGACCCGCAAGTGGTGCTGGCAGACGAGCCGACCGCGAACCTTGACTCCACCACCGGCAGAAAATTGCTGGAGATGATGCAGCAGATGAACAGGGCTAAAAATGTCACTTTCATATTCGCCACCCATGATCCAATGGTAATGGACTTCGCCGACCGTCTTGTTTCCCTCCAGGATGGACGGATTGTATCCGACACTGCAAAATGATGAGAATCCCCTGGCTGTCTGCTTTATCTTGTTGTTTGTTCTGCGTTACCGAACCTCTGTCAGCCGCAGAAATCTACTTCGACTGGTCGGGACACCTCAGGGCCAGCGGCCTCCTCGATTACTATGGCGAAGAAAATCTGCTGGCTTTGACGGCGGGAAATCGACTGTTGATCAACGCTACTCTTGATGGTCGTCTGAACTACTCCTTATACTGGGGTGAGCGCACCAGTTTCAACCTTGGCTATGAAGTGGTGGCCAATGGGGGGCAGACCAGGGAGACGATAACTGAGCTGGCGAAGCAGAACCCAGATTTCGAGCAGTCGTCTCTTTACAGGAGCCGGATTCCCAGCGATGAGAATCAGCTCTTCGATTTGACTAAAATCATCTCCGAAGGTGATGATTACATCCTCTATCAGCGCCTGGACCGCCTCTTTTTCGCCTATGACAGTGCCATCGGAAATATCAGCATTGGGCGGCAGGCCCTCACCTGGGGTAACGGTCTGCTTTTCAATCCCGCCGATCTGATAAATCCCTTTGCCCCTTCGGATATCATCAGAGACTATAAAATCGGCAGCGATATGGTCCTCTATCAGAACGGCTTTCGGATCGTTTCAGATCTGCAGGCGGTGATCGTTCCGCGCACCGGTGACGACAACGAGCTGGACTCTGATCAGTCAACCTATGGTCTGAAAACGAGGTTTTCGGGTGGTCCGGGGGACCTCGATTTATACCTGATGAAGAATTATCAGGATCCGGTGTTGGGAGCCGGATTCTCAACCTATCTCGGTGACGGCGTTCTGCGCTCGGATGTAACCTGGACCTACCTGGAAGAGGATACGGAGCCCGCATCTTTTGTTTCAGGAATACTCAATTACGATTACTCCTGGGGTTGGTACGGCCACAACTGGTACGGATTCATCGAGTTTTACTACAACGGTCTGGGAGATTCAGATCCTCTGGAAGCGCTACACAGTAAACCTTTGAGAGAACGGATTGAGCGGGGGGAAATTTTCGTCACCGGAAATTATTATGTTGACGCCATGCTGCACTACGAGGCCCATCCATTGATCAACCTTTTTGCCAGCTTGATTTATAATCTCGAAGACCATTCTTTTCTTCTGCAGCCGCGGCTAAACTGGGAACTAAGCCAGTCTGCCGAGCT
>JARFQM010000468.1 GCA_029287755.1 Desulfofustis sp.
CCGGCCCGACGATCGAGCGGTCCACATGCGATTCGGCGGCAAAATGGACCACCGTGTCGATCCGTTCCTGGTCGAACAGGGAGGAGACCAGTGCTTGATCGCAGATATCACCTTTAACAAAGCGGTAGGTCGCCTTCTCTCTAATACCGCTGAGATTTTTCAGGTTGCCGGCGTAGGTCAGCAAATCTAGATTTATCACCCGCCAGCTCGGACGTGTGTCGGCGACCAGCTGAATAAAATTACTGCCGATGAAGCCGCAGCCGCCGGTCACCAGCACATTTCTTTGTTTTCCCATCTTCCTGGTAGAATAAAAGTTGCAATAATTTCAAAAAAACCTATCCTTTTCAATTTTTCGAAGTAACGCAACAATACCGATTAGTGCCGAATTCGCAAAGGACATTTTCACTAATGACGGCCTTGAAAAATGAGATTTTTTATTCAAAATCAAGGCGCGTGCTGAACTTTTACCGCAGGCATAGAAGTGATATGCCGAGGAGTAAATTTTCACACGCCACGCAGAGTTTGGGTAAAGAGACCATTTTTCAAGGTAGCCTATGAGTTCCCGTTTGAACAAGGAAGTCGAGAGACGTCGGACGTTTGGCATCATCAGTCATCCGGACGCCGGTAAAACGACTCTGACCGAAAAGCTTCTGCTCTACGGCGGCGCCATAAATCTGGCCGGTGCGGTCAAGTCACGCAAGGCTGAGAGGCATGCCACCAGCGACTGGATGGCAATCGAACGGGAGCGCGGCATCTCGGTCACCACTTCGGTAATGAAATTCACCTACCGCGATTACGAAGTCAACCTGCTCGACACTCCAGGTCACCAGGACTTCTCTGAAGACACCTACCGGGTGCTCACGGCGGTCGACTCGGCGGTAATGGTGATCGACAGTGCCAAGGGCGTGGAGACCCAGACGGAAAAATTGATGGAGGTCTGCAGGATGCGCAATACCCCGCTGATCACCTTCATCAACAAACTCGACCGTGAAGGGCGCAGCCCCTTGGAGTTGCTCGATGAAATCGAGGAAAAACTGCAAATCGAGTGCACCCCGCTGTCCTGGCCGATTGGCATGGGCAAGCGGTTCAAAGGCGTCTACAACCTCTACAGGAAGGAACTGAAACTTTTTTCCCCCGGTTCCGAGATCAGGAGCCAGCAGGCCATCACCATCTCGGATATCGACGACCCGAAACTCGACGAGTTGATCGGCGACCAGGCGGCAGATTTAAGAGATGAAATAGAGCTTCTAGAAGGGGCCGCCAACCCGTTTGAATACAGCCACTATCTCAAAGGCAACCAGACCCCGGTATTCTTCGGCAGCGCCATCAACAATTTTGGAGTCCAGGAAATGCTTGACACCTTCGTCGAAATGGCCCCCGCGCCCGCGGGTCGAAAGACGCTGTCCAGGGTGGTAGAGCCAGTGGAAGACCAGTTCTCCGGTTTCGTGTTCAAGATCCAGGCCAATATGAATCCCGCCCACCGTGACCGAATTGCCTTCATGCGCATCTGCTCGGGGGTTTTCAAAAAAGGCATGAAAGTCCGCCACCACCGGCTCGGCAAAGAGATCAACCTGGCCAATGCCATCATCTTCATGGCCCAGGACCGGGAGAATGTCGACGAGGCCTGGCCAGGCGACATCATCGGCCTGCCCAACCACGGCACCATCAAGATCGGCGATACCTTCACCAGCAAAGAAGCGCTGAAATTCACCGGCATCCCCAACTTCGCCCCCGAACATTTTCGCCGGGTTCTGCTCAAGAATCCGCTGAAGATGAAGCAGCTCCAGAAAGGACTGGTCCAACTCGCCGAGGAAGGCGCGATACAGGTGTTTCACCCGCTGATCGGTTCCGACTACATCATGGGTGCTGTGGGTGTCCTGCAGTTCGAGGTCACCATGGCCCGGCTGAAAAACGAATATGGAGTCGATGCGGTCTACGAACCGGTGAATTCACGGGCTGCCCGCTGGGTGAGCTGCGCCGATAAAAAGAAGATGACGGAGTTCGAACGGGCCAACCAGTCGAGCCTTGCCCGGGACGCCGAAGGGTTCCTTACCTACCTGGCCGACAGCGAATGGATGCTCAATTACTTTATGGAAAAATGGCCCGATATAGAGTTCCACAAAACCCGTGAAAACGTGTAGTTCCCCGATCCTATCCGCTTGATTGAGCGTGTTCCAACACTGCGAGGGGGACACACTACCCATCGTGCGCCAATGTAAAGATTACCTTGGCACACAAACAAGAGATTAGGGACACGATGGGTAGTGTGTCCCCTTTTATTCTCCCAGATTGTCTCAAGAATCCGAGTTTAATACGGTAAGGTAAAGAGGGCGAAACAGAGCCGCTACTCAGCTCTCGGAGTCGACGAAGACCAGCGCCTGACCTTCGGTCAGCGCTTGCGCCGTCTTTTTGCGGGCGCCGGTGATGATGCGCTGGACCGTGCCCCGGGATACGCCCATCCTGGCGCCGGCTTCTTCCTGGGTCAAGCCTTCGAAATCGCAGAGCCTCAGGGCCTCCAGCTCATCGCGGTGAAGGTCGACCTGGTGCAGCTCAGTCAGCGGAGTTCCGGTTGGTTTGAAGGCGCGTCCGCAGAAGTTGCCTTCACAGTGTCTGAGTTTCTTGGGCCGTGGGGACATATCGTGTGATGAAAATTCTTAACCTGGCGTGTTGATTAAAGCCGTGTTAGCGATATATACAGACATATGCTCAAAAAAGCAACTCCATCTTGAAACAGAGTCCGTCAGCATGGCAACAAGCCGTAGACATCACCACTATTATCAAGTAGAGTAGGAGCGATTCTCAAACAATAACAATCCCTTTGGGCTGCCGATGTAGTCGGCGGCAGGATGGTTGAGACAAAGAGATTGCTTCTCTTTCACACTATGAATTTTACAAAGCCGATTATCCGCGCACTCTTCTGTACACTGCTTCTGTTATTCCCGCTTGGTGCGTCTGAGGGTCAAAGTGCGAATGGAGAGAAAATCAGCGGACCTCATTTTACCGACATGATAGTCACCACCTCTGAAACCGATCTGCTCTTTTTCGGCGAGTTGAAAAACAGTTTGACCACCGAGATGATCGACGGCCTGCACAGTGGAATTCCGGTACAATTCTCCTTTTTCGTCAAACTCGAAAAGGTCGAGTCGAACTGGCCCGACGACACACTCACCAGCCTGGAATTTTCCCATTCCCTCACCTACGACAGTCTAAAACAGCTCTATACCGTTGAAACCGAGGAAATCAGCAAAAAGAACCACACCGTGAAGACCCTGGATGAGGCGCTGACGCTGATCAATGAGGTCAACGGGTTGAAGATCGTTGCACTTGAAGAACTCGAGCCGGATCAAACCTATCGACTACGGGTCAAGGCCGATCTCTACAAGAAGACGCTTCCCCTGAGTCTGCGCAGTGTCATTCCCTTCGTCTCCTGGTGGGACCTGAAAACCGACTGGCACTCCATAGAGTTCATCTATTAGGCGGAGAATCGGTGCATGGCAGGACAAGACGGCTTCCGTATTAGCAATCGTTCAGCGGCGGACATCATAGCGCTGCCTCCGGAGACCACCATCGAGCAGCGGCGCCACAAGAGAAAGCTGGTCAACCGGATCATCGTTTTCTGCCTCTGTCTGATTCCGCTCTTTATCTGGCTGCAGGGAAGGCTCTTTGAGAAGGACATTCAGCTTCCGGTCAACTCCAATATCGCCATTTTCGCGCTGATCAACCTCAACGTCATCCTGGTCCTGGTTGTCCTCTTCCTGGTCCTGCGCTACCTGGCGGAGCTGATATTCGAGCGCAAAAGCAACGTCATGGGGAGCAGGCTGCGCACCAAGCTGGTGGTCTCCTTTCTCTGCCTCTCACTGCTGCCCACCATTCTGCTTTTTTTCGTGGCCCTGCAGTTTATCTCCTCAAGCGTGGACTACTGGTTCAACTCGAGTATCGAGCAATCCCTGCAGGAATCGCTCGGTCTGGCGCGTTCGGTAATTGAAGACACCGGCAGTCATGCCGCCGACAGCTCCGAGAGAATCGCCACCAAGATGGATGGTTACAAGGTTGACTCTCTGAGTAAAGAGGCGCTGACCCATCTGTTAAATCAGATGCTCTACCTGACCCCGGCCTCCATACCGTCAATGCTTACCCTGCGTGTCGATCAGGCTGACATCGAAGTAACCGTTGCCACCAGAGGACTCCGGGCCATCGCCCCGCCCCAAATACCGGTGGAGACGCTGCAGAAGGTCCGCACGGGCAAAGAAGCCGAATCAATTATCCAGAAAACCGAACGGGGAGACCTGGTGCGGCATGTGAGCACCGTCACTCTGGGGCCGTCACCCGGTATCACCGGCATCCTGGTCACTTCCCTGCTCATCGACCAGGACAAATTGGATAGCATGACCCGCATTTCCGGCGGTATCGAGGATTACCAGCAGCTCATCCACCTCAAGGATCCGTTCAAATTCTGGCTGCTGCTGATTCTGCTCATCGTGACCCTGCTTATCGTCTTTGCCGCCATCTGGTTCGGCCTGCGCATTGCCCGCACCATAACCGAGCCGGTAGACAGGCTGGCCTCGGCCACCAAGCGCATCTCCGAGGGCGACTTCGAGTTCACCATCAAGGAGTCCTCCGACGACGAAATCGGCCAGCTGGTCACCTCCTTCAATACGATGACCAGCAACATCAACACCAGCAACAAGCAACTGGCCGAAACCCATGCAGCACTGGAGGCGAGTTCCCAGGAGTCTGAGCAGCGCCGGCGCTATACCGAGATCATTTTGCAGAATGTCTCCGCCGGCGTGGTCTCGCTTGACGATCACGGGCGGATCACCACGATCAACAATTTCGCCGCCAAACTACTGCGTATCGACCGCAGGAAATTCATAGGCCTCACCTACAGGGAGGCGCTGCCGCGCGAGTATACCCATATTCTCGACCGTTTCATCGAAGAATTGTACACCACCGGCAAGATGTCCATCGAGCAGCACCTGAAAGTGAGCATCAACCGGGTGCGGCTGTCTTTGCTGATCAATTTTACCCGGCTCGAAAACGACGAGGGGGTCCCCATCGGTTTCGTCCTGGTGTTCGACGACCTCACCAAGATCGAACGCATGCAGCGCATGGCTGCCTGGCGTGAGGTGGCCAGGCGCATCGCCCACGAAATCAAGAACCCCCTGACCCCCATCCAGCTCTCCGCCCAGCGTCTGCGCAAACGCTACCCGGAGATTCTCCAGGAAGAGGACTCCGTCTTTGACCGCTGCACCGACACCATCATCACCCAGGTCGATGCCCTCAAGCAACTGGTTAGCGAATTTTCCCAATTTGCCAGAATGCCCAAGATCAATAAATCTCCCGATGATCTGGTGGCCCTGGCCGCGGATACCCTGGTGCTCTATCAGGAAGCTCACAAGCATATCGAATTCACCCTGAGAGTTGAGCATGAGATTCCGATATTTGATTTCGACGGCGAGCAGATCAAGCGCTGTCTGATCAACCTGCTCGATAATGGGGTTGCCGTTTTACCCGACGGCGGCAACATAGATGTGGAACTGGCAGTCAATATGTTCGCCCAGTCGGTACTGCTCAAAGTTATCGACGACGGTCCCGGAATCAGCAAGGAACACAAACTCAGGCTTTTTGAACCCTATTTTTCGACCAAGAAAACCGGAACAGGTCTGGGGCTGGCCATCGTCTCCACCGTCGTCAACGACCATGGCGGCTATATCCGGGTCCAGGACAACACGCCAAGCGGTACGATTTTCACCATCGAGCTGCCTCTGACCAGCAACAGCGGCTTCGCCAGCCACGGTTCCGAGATGTATCCTGACACCGGTGACTGATCCTGTGAACGCACACCTACTCCGATGAACACGCAAATTCTCATTATCGACGATGAATCGGGCATCCGGGATTCGCTTTCCGGAATTTTGCAAGATGAGGGATTTACGACCCTCACCGCACCGAGCGCCGAGGAGGGGTTGGAGCTGCTGGAAAACGAACACATCGGTCTGGTAATGCTCGACATCTGGCTGGGCGACGGCATGGACGGATTGACGGCGCTGCCCCGGATCAAGGAGCTTCAAGACATTCCCGTCATCATGATTTCCGGTCACGGCAATATTGAAACGGCGGTCCAGGCAGTACACGGCGGCGCCCACGACTATATCGAAAAACCGCTCTCCTACGAGAAGGTAATCCTGTCGGTGGCCAGCGGCCTGCACTATGCCCGCCTGGAGAAGGAAAACCGGCTGCTGCGCGAGCGCTCGGCAAGAAGAGCGCACCTAACTGGTTCCTCGGAGATTAGCGCCGCACTTCGCCAGCAGATCGAGATGGTCGCCCCGACCGACGCCTGGGTGCTCATCAGCGGCGAGCACGGCACCGGCAAGGGACTGGTAGCCCAGGCGATCCACGGCCTTTCGGCCAGCGCCGCACAGCCGATGATCGAAGTGAACTGTGCGGCTATCCCCGAAGAACTGATAGACTCGGAGCTCTTCGGGCATGTGAAGGGCTCGTTCACCGGAGCCCAGTCCAATAAGCAGGGCAAATTCGACCAGGCCG